>JBJEDP010000300.1:0-16449 GCA_051872175.1 Candidatus Limisoma sp. | reverse complement strand
TTGTATATCTGCTAAAGACAGGATGCCAATGGCGAATGATGCCCGAATATTATGGAGCCTGGCAAACCATTTATTACCATTTCCGAACTCTCGAAGATAAAGAAGTATTAAGCAAGATTAAAAGAAAACTGCTTGAAATTAAGCGAATTAAGGACAAAAGGAAGAAGTCTCCGTCTATTGTTGTCATTGATAGTCAAAGCGTGCGTTCAGGACTGTCAAAATCCGAAAAAGGTATTGATGGAAACAAGAAAATCAAAGGCATAAAGCGGCATATTTGCGTGGATTCAGCCGGAAATCCGCTTGAAATCATCATCACAAAGGCAAATATTCACGACTCAAAAGCGTCTGCTGCACTCATTTCAAAAACAACAATTAATTATCCAAATCTACCAATAATCAAAGCTGATAATGGATATAAAAGTAATATTAATTCATTGATTAAAGATTTGTTATCAATTGAAGTTCAATGCGTTAAATCAAATTTTGGCACATCAGAATTTATTCCGATTCAAGGACGCTGGGTAGTAAAAGGACAATTTCTTGGCTTGATAATTTCCGAAGATTAGCACGAAATTATGAGCAATTTTTGCACACTTCACAAATTATGGCAGAATTTGCTTGTATGATACTTTTATTAAAGCACATTTAGCAAATTACTCAAAATCAATTATTTATGCAAGGGGAAAATACCTTTGCTCGGACATTCATTGGCATCTTCGTCCGTGCTTAACGGTTATGTGGCTCGCCACACGCCCTTATAAGCACGAACAAATCTGCTCAATGACTGCCCGCCTCTGCTTTAACATTTATTATGAAACAGGCTCTACGCCATTTGCCTAATTACGCGGTTTTCACTACCTTTACACCCAAATTTGTGAAATAGAAATATGATAGAAAAAATCAAGGCTTTGCCTATCGTGCAAGCAATAAAGGACAAGAAATTTTTGGAAGCAGTCGCCGGAGTGGCTGTCATTCTGCTCATCACGTTGATATATTTTGCACCCGACATATTCGACGGTAACGTGCTTCGCCAGCACGACACGGTGCAAGGCATTGCCAACGGTCAGGAAGTGAAACAATTCGAGGCGGAAACCGGCGAAACATCGCGCTGGACCAACTCGCTGTTCTCAGGCATGCCGACGTTCCAGATTTCGCCGTCGTACGGCAGTTCGAGCCTCATCACCGCCGTCGAGCGCGCCTACAGCCTGTGGCTGCCCAATCCGGCTAACCTCGTGTTTATCATGATGTTGGGCTTCTACATCCTGCTGCTTGCCTGCCGACTGCGTTGGCACGTTGCCCTGCTAGGCGCTATCGCCTACGCTTTTTCGTCGTATTTCTTCATAATCATCGGCGCCGGACACATCTGGAAATTTGCCACCCTCGCCTACATACCGCCGACGATTGCCGGCATCGTGCTCGCCTACCGCGGACGGTATCTCCTCGGCGGCGCACTCGCCGCTTTCTTCGCCATGTTGCAATTGGCGGCAAACCATCCGCAGATGACCTACTACTTCCTCTTCGTCATCGTGGCTATGGTTTTGGCTTACCTCTATCAAGCATATAAAGACAAAGCGTTGAAACGCTGGGGCATCGCCACCGCAACCCTCGCCGGAGCGGCTATTCTCGCCGTTGCGAGCAACGCTACAAGCCTCTACAACACCTACGAATACAGCAAACTGACGATGCGCGGAGGACATAGCGAACTCTCGTCGGGCGGCGCAAATTCGAGCAAAGGCGGTCTCGACAAAAACTATATCACCGCTTGGAGTTATGGAAAAAGCGAGACGTTTACGCTGCTCATTCCAAACGTAAAAGGCGGCGCTACAATCATCCCCACCCACGGCGAAAACCTGCCGACGAGCGTGGCTGACCTGCCCTACGTTCAAGAGAAAGTGATGAAGGGCGAAATCGACGAATACGACGCGCAGAACCTCGACATGTTCCCGCAATATTTCGGCGACCAACCGATGACCAACGGACCGGTCTACGTCGGCGCTCTGGTGGTTGCTCTGTTCCTGCTCGGACTGACAACGGTCCGCGGCTCTATGACTTGGGCGCTGCTGGCGGTCACCATTCTGTCGATACTGCTCGCTTGGGGTCACAACCTGATGTGGCTGACCGATTGGTTTATCGACCATTTCCCGATGTACAACAAGTTCCGCACCGTGTCGAGCATACTCGTCATCGCCGAATTTACGATGCCGCTGCTCGGCGCACTCGCCGTGCAACGCATACTCGACACGCCCGATTGGTTTAAGAAAAACCGCGTCTGCTTCTTCGCAGCCTTCGGCGTGCCCATATTCTTCTGCCTTGTAGGCATCTTTGCGCCCGCCTTCTTCGGCAACGTCATTACCCCCGAAGAAATGGAACTCAAATCGAACTACGAAGCACAGGGCTACGACCTGACGACGCTCTTTATGGCGCTCGAGCAAGCACGCCTGTCGATGGTCAGCTCCGACGCGCTGCGCAGCCTCGCGTTCCTCGTTGCCGGACTCATTGTGTTCTATTTCTACTTCAAAGGAAAACTTCAGCCGAAATGGTTTGTCACGGCAATCATCGCCATCGTCCTTATCGACATGTTCAGCGTCAACAAGCGCTACCTCAACACCAACTCGTTCTCGCCGAAACCGCTCTTTACGCAGTCGCAAATCGAGCCGCGTCCCGTCGACCTGCAGATTCTGCAAGACAAAGACCCGAACTACCGCGTTATGGACCTCACGCGCTTCGGCGACGCCATGCCGTCCTACTTCCACAAGTGCATCGGCGGCTACCATGCGGCGAAACTCAGTCGCTACCAAGACCTCATCGACCATCAAATCAGCAAAAACAATATCGACGTGCTTAATATGCTCAACGCGCGCTACTTCATCCTTAACGACACCACCGTGCAACGCAATCCGGAAGCACTGGGCAACAGCTGGTTTGTCGACACGCTGACCTACGTAGCCGGAGCAAATGCCGAGATGGACGCTCTGTCGACGCTCAAGCCCGCACATCGCGCCGTTGCCGACAACTCGTTCAAAGCCGCGTTGGGCAACGCAACGACGACCGCCGCCGGCGACACAATCTACGAAACTTCGTACAAGCCGAACGAATTGACCTACACCGCACGCTCGGCGAAGGGCGGCGTGGCTGTGTTCTCCGAGATTTACTTCCCGTGGGGCTGGACCGCCGAAATCGACGGCAAAGAAGCGCAAATCGGCCGCGTCAACTACGTGCTGCGCGCGCTTAACATTCCCGCCGGAAACCACGAAATACGCTTCCGCTTCGACCCGCAATCGATAAAAACCACCGAAAGCCTCGCCGTGGCGGCTATCATAATCATCTATCTGGCGCTTATCGCTGCCGGCATCGTCAAAAGCGGCGCACGAAAACCCGATGAACTATAAGCGGCTCAAACGATACGCCTCCGCGCTGGGCAGACTGCGCAAAAGCAAAGGCTTCGGCATACATTCGCCGTTTGCCTTTCGCTTCGTGTTGCGCGTGCTCAAAGAGCGCCTGCCCTACTACGGCTACGAGACCATCGACCGCGCTTACGCCGACGCACGGGCAATGATAGCCCGGCAAGGCATAAAGCATCCGGGAATCATCGCGCCGAAATATGCAAAGATGATTTTTCGCGTTGTCAACCACTTCAACCCCGCCGACATCCTTCAAATCGGCACAAACTACGGCATCTCGACAACGAGTGCGCTGACGCCGTCGAGCCGCTCCCATCTGTGGATTTACGGCATCCAACCGCGACAGGTCGACACATTCAAAGTCGTAACCGCGCCACTCGCCGAACGCATCAACGCTTACGCCGACGCACGCACCGCCATCGACGACTACCGCACGGCGGCTTGCGAGCCGTTCATCATCATCAACGACGTCGACGTCGACGCCACGGCGTCGCTCAGCGAACGGCTGTCGGAATTCCTCGGCGACCGCTGCGTAATCATTATGACCGCCATCGCGCACAAGCAGCAGTCGGAAGCGCTCTGGAACGAGGTAAAAACAAATCTTCGGGGAGGTATGACATTTTCAAACGGGCGCTTCGGCGTTGTGGTGTGCAACCCGAAACTACCCGTTCAACATTTTTCTTTGTGGTTCTAATTATTTCAACTCGCTCAAGGCTTTACTCGCGGCTCGGAGCATCGGCTCGACGCTCAAATCGCTGTTGGTTGCACAACGCATCCACTCGTTAGGCGTAAGGCGTCCGAGGCGATAGATGCGCGTCACCTCGTCGGCAAAATTGCGGCCTTCGAAATAGTTTTCCAACTGGAATTGGATAATCTGACCGAAAGCATAAGCCGACAGATAAAGCGGATAGCAAATAGCGTGGCTGTAGATAGCCAAAACAGTCTCGTCGCGAACGCCGAACACCGGCGCGTAATATTCGTTCCAAATGTCCTTTGCCAAGGCAATCACCGCGTCGCGAAGTTGGTCAGCCGTAGCGTCGGGATGTGCGTACATCCACTTCCAGACGGAGATGTCGAGCAGCGACACACCGCAGATTTCATACATACTCCAAGCGGCGTCGAGCACGTCGAGGCGAGCCTTGTCGGCATCGGCATTGTCGAAGCCCAAGATTTGCAAATCTTTCTTCTGGAACACGAAAGCCAGCGCCTCGGTAAAGGCTGTGTTGGGCACGCCGTGGAGCATAAAATAGTCGACGTCGTAGAGCGAAATCGTTTGCTCGACGTTGTGGCCGAACTCGTGGATGGCGATGTTGTAGCCCTTATAATCCATACCCGTTGCGGGAATGCGCGTGCGCAGATGCGACTGCTGGCGGCGATGCTCCGCACCCCAGGCGTGACCGCTGCCGCGCGCCGCGTCGACCGTAATGCGCTCGCTGAGCCATGCCGCACGCTCTGCGCTGAAGCCCAATTTGGTGAGAATCTCGGGCAATCCGGCGTTGAGAGCCTCCGCGTTAGGATATTTTGCACGCGTCAGAGCGCTCAGCTCGTCCTCGTTCATCGTGCTGCGAGCCTTAAAGCCGTCGTACCAGATGTCGTACGCCGCAAGTTTGCGACCCAAACGCTTTGATATGAGTTTGCCGATTTGCTTCATTTCGGGTGCCGACAGATATTGGCGGAAGATTGCTTCGGCGCGGTCGACGGAGATTTCCATATCTTCGTTGAAGTTGCGGTCGATAGCGGTGTTGCCACAATAGCGGTCGACGAGTTGTTCGGCGTGGAAGTTGTCGAGCAGACGGCTGTAGCGCACATTCGTCTCCGGATGCGCCTCAACGGGCTTGCCGTCGAGCGTAAGCGCGTTGGTCGTCGGGTTCCATTGGTAGCGGTTGCTGTTGATAACCTCCACGGGAATCGATTGGTCGACGACGCGGCGCATCACGTCATAGATAAGGCGTTGCTTCTCGACGCCCTCGGCGCCGCGGCCATAGTTTGCCTTGATTTCGTCGCGCAGATTCCAGTGGCAGAGCAGACGCATATCCGCCGGGAAGAGCGTTTTGCCCTTCGACGTGAGCAAGTTACCCATATAAATATTGTAGTCGGAGATGTAGATGTCGGCGGCAGCGAGGATGTCCGACACGTGCTGCTGCACGTCGGCAGGCACGCGATAGGCAAACACGTCGCCGAGGCGAGCCTCAGCCCACGCAAGACGATTGTCGCCGAGTTGCTCCTTGCGGTCCAACGGAAGTTGCGCAAAGTTGAGAGCTACCGTAAACGCAATCTTATTGGCATACATATCGTCGGTGAAATGCGATGCCGGGTTGTAGGCGCCAAACTGCTTGTCGATGTCGAGCAGTTCGCCCGTATCTTCGTGCAGATTGCGCTGCAGTCCGAGCGTCATCTCGTTGAAATAGCCGTTGATGGTTTCGATATACTCGCTGATTTTGAGGAAAGTAGCTGTGCGCTGGGCATCGTCGGCGATGAAGTTTGAGGCGCAGAAGTCGGCAAATTCGGCATCCGAGCCGTCGGCATCGGTCCAAAGTCGCGCCACTTGGCGAACCCCTGCCGCCACGGCATCGCCATGGTCGGGATAGCGTCCCGTCAAGTCGTTTATCACTTTTTCAACTACGTCGGGCGCCGGTGCCGCACCCGAATTCACTGCCGTTAACGCACACATTGCTAACATAATTATTCTTATCAATCGTTTCATTGCTATTTATTATATGTATATTGCAAAAGTAAGCAAAATCCGACAAATCCATACAAAATCGCCACCAAAACTCGACATTTTGAGTCTCGGTGGCGATTATTTGGAGAAATTTAATGTTACTTCGCCGGGATTTTAAGCGTCTGTCCGGCTTTGATGTTGTCGCCTTTGATGCCGTTTGCTTTGCGGATGGCGGAAGCCGTTGTTCCGTACTTTTCGGCAATGACGCCGAGCGACTCGCCGGAGCGCACTTTGTGGGTCTTCGTCTTGGCGGACTTCAAGCTACCCGACTTCGACGACGATGTCGACTTGTCGCCGGCGACGGTGAGCGTCTGTCCGGCTTGGATGTTGTTGCCTTTTATGCCGTTCCAGTCGCGGAGTTGGTCGACGGTGACGCCGAAGCGTTCGGCAATAGCGCCGAGGTTGTCGCCTTTCTTAACGGTATAGGTCGTCGGCTTGGCGTTCTGCTTTTCGCTGCGTTCATCCGACGCATTTCCGGTCACTTTGAGTTTCTGTCCTGCTTGGATGTTGTTGTCCTTCAAACCGTTAAGTTCGCGGATTTCTTGCAGAGTCATGCCGTGGCGTTCGGCAATCGCGCCCAGACCGTCGCCTTTCTTGACGGTGTAGGTCGTCGTTTTGACTTCCGGCTTGGCTTCGCTGTGTTCTTCCGACGCTTTTCCGGTCACTTTGAGTTTTTGTCCTGCTTGGATATTGTTGTCTTTCAGACCGTTAAGTTCGCGGATTTCTTGCAGAGTCATACCGTGGCGTTCGGCAATCGCACCCAGACCGTCGCCTTTCTTGACGGTGTAGGTCGTCGTTTTGACTTCCGGCTTGGCTTCGCTCTTCGACACTCTGCGCGAAGCCGATGCATCGACAGCGATGCGCACACCGGCGTTGATGTTATTGTCTTCGATGCCGTTCCACTCGCGGAGTTGAGCGACGGTTACGCCAAACTGTTCGGCAATCGACGAGAGCGAGTCGCCGCGCTTGACGGTGTAGTATTTCTGCTTTTCGTTGTCGGTCTTGGTAGTCTTTGTCTGCTTCGACGGATTCGACACCTTGAGCGTTACGCCGACTTTTGCGGTGTTGCTACGCAATCCGTTCCACTGTTTGAGTTGGCTGACGGTGATGCCGTAGCGACGAGCAATGCTGCCGAGCGTTTCGCCGCGACGCACTTTGTGATATTTCACAGCATCGGTTTTCTCCGGCTTCGGCTCTTCTACAACAGGTTCTTCGACAGTCGTTTCGTCGACTTCGGTAGTTGAGTTGTCGACTTGAGACGTTGTCGTTTCCTGTTCTTGCGGAGTCGGCTTGGTTTGTTCTTTGTTGTCGACAGGCACTTTGACGCGTTGCGTTACGTAGATTTTCAGCACCTGATTCTTTTTTAGCTTGTTAGAACGCAAACCGTTCCATTTCTTAATTTGCGAAGTCGAGACGCCATATTTTCGAGCCACTTGCGAGATGGTCTCACGGCTACGCACTCTGTGCGACTTTGTGACGCGTTTTTCGACAGTCGTAAAGTCGCCCGACGGGTCGCTGATGTTGACTTCGGGGCGATGGCCGTAGATGTCCGACTTGTGGTTTTTGATGCTGTCTTCGCTTGAGATGTAAGCGTAGCACTGCTTCGAAGGCAATGTTAGCGCATATGGATGCGTGTTGCCGGGGATTATGTTTTTGCGATATTGCGGATTGAGAATTCTGAGTTCTTGCATAGGAATGCCGAGCACTTCCGAGATTTGCTCGAAATAGATGTCTTGCTTGACCATAACGGTATCGGTCACGATGGGGCGTTTCGAGAGCGCTTTGCCGATGTTGTGGTCTTCGTAGTAGTTCATCACATAGTTGGCAGCGATGAAAGCGGGGACGTAGCCGCGGGTTTCTTTCGGGAGATAATAGTAGATGTCCCAGAAGTCTTTTTTGCCGCTACCGGCGCGTTGCAGAGCCTTTTTGACGTTTCCGGGGCCGCAGTTGTAAGAAGCAATGGCGAGCGACCAATCGCCGTAGATGTTGTAGAGCTGCTTGAGATAACGAGCGGCAGCCTCGGAAGAGCGAATCGGGTCGCGACGCTCATCGACGAGCGTATTGACGGTCAGCCCCATTTCTTTAGCAGTGCCAATCATAAATTGCCAAAGACCGGCAGCCCCGGCAGGCGATACGGCGTCGGGGTTGATGGCGCTTTCGATGACGGGTAGGTATTTAAGTTCGATGGGCAGCCCCTCTTTTTCGAGCGCTTGCTCGAAGAACGGCATATAGTAGATGCTCAAGCCGAGCATTTGCTCGACGAGACCGCGGCGCTTGCCGGTGTACATATTGATGTAGGAGCGCACAACTTCGTTGTAGGGCATCTCGATGATTGTCGGCAGCGCTTGCAGACGCTCGATGTAGTCCTCTTTGGTGGTGGGGACGTCGTTTTTGAGCTGCACGTCGGTGTCGAGCACGGCGAAATTTTTCAGATACCAGTTGTTGCGGAGCGAATCCGTGTTGGTTTCGAAACTATATGGATAGACGATATCATCGTCGGTGATACTTTCTTTGATTGAAAGCACAGAAGGACCGGCAGCGGCAGATGCTGCCGAGCCGGCGAGGATGAGGAGTGCCAATAATTTTTTCATTTCTCTCTGTGTTAAAACGTTAACGCACACCGGATACCCGGCGACGTGTCGGCGACGCGCTCAGTGCCGAGCACCGTTGGCGCCACCTGAAGCGACAGGTCGGGAGAGATGTCGAAATGCGATAAAGTAGCATCGACATAGGCGTCGACGATATTTATCAAATATAGACCGACCATACCGATGATACAGAGGTCACGGTTACGGCGGTAAAAATTCTTTTTCGACTTCAACGACTTTTTCAACCAGGCTTCATCGATTTCGCTCTCCTTGGTGTTTGGAGGGAAGAAATCCATATAGCTTTTGGTTGTCGGGTCGCTGTCCATAATGTCGCGGTAGGCTTTGGTGTAGTCGGTAAGCATACGATTGTTCCACGAAGTGGCGTACGACAAGCCGACAAAACCGCCTACAACAATCGGCAACTTCCAATATCGCCGGTTGTAGATTTGTCCCAATCCGGGGCAAAGCGCCGAGAGCCACACGGCACGCGTCGGATTGAGGTTGATGTTTCGCCGACGAGAAAACTCTTTGGGGACACTGTCGATTGCGAGGGAATCCGCCGTCAGCGAGGCTCTCATCACAGATTGTTGGATGCTGTCGCCGGCGAGTGCCGACGTGTCGGCAGGCTCCGGCGTGATTCGCAGCCGACCGGCTCGGTCGATGCTGTCACCGGCAACGAAAAGCGTCGCTTTGCCCGCTTTGGGCTCTACTTTTCGATTCGTACGCTCCGGAATTGTGATGTTGCTGATTTCCCCGTCGGGATTTGTTTCATCAGCAAATATACAAAATGGAAGCGAAACGACCAAAAGCAGGAGCATAGCTACCCGCTTTTTTATCATTTCTTTTCCTATATGTTTTATTTTAGCCAAAATTTTCAAATTTGTTAAACATTTTGCGGCGCACCGACGTTCACCGAATCGGCGAAATGCCCGTCTTGCCGAGCGCACGCCTCGTCGCTAATTGTCGAGGTTTCCTTTTAAGCGGTCAAAGATAGTAATTAATTTCTCAAGTTCCTCTTCATTTTTGAAAGGAAATGAAATTTTTCCTTTACCTTGGCTGTTGCAAGAGAACTGCACGGGGGTGTGGAACGACTGCGAAAGGTGGCGTTTGAGCGATTCAAACTCCTTGGAAGTGCTCGCCGATGCGCGGCGTGGAGCATCGGCGTCGGCAGCGTTATACTGCTTTGCGAGTTCCTCGACCTGACGTACGGACAAGCCGCGACGAAGGATTTCGTTGTAGAGTTTGAGTTGCATCTTGGGGTCGTCGACGGCGAGCAGAGCGCGAGCGTGCCCCATGTCGACGCGCTTGTCGCGAAGTCCGAGTTGCACCTCGGCGGGCAACTTGATGAGCCGCAAGAAGTTGGCAATGGTGGCGCGTTTCTTGCCGATGCGCGCACTCAGTTGCTCTTGCGTCAGGTGGTACTGCTCGATTAGTTTCTTGAACGTCAGAGCAATCTCGATAGCGTTAAGGTCTTCGCGCTGAATGTTTTCGATGAGCGCCATTTCGGTGAGTTCGCTCTCGTTTGCTTCGCGAATGTAAGCGGGCACGGTCGAGAGCCCTGCCAAGCGAGCAGCGCGATAGCGTCGTTCGCCGGAGATAATCTGATAGCGTCCGTCGGCGGTTTCGCGGAGAGTGAGCGGCTGGATGATGCCCAGTTCGCGAATAGAGGTAGCCAATTCGTTGAGCGACTCCTCGTCGAAGGTCGTACGAGGCTGGTCGGGATTTGGCGAAATGCTGTCGAGGTCGATTTCGTTGATAGCCGACGAACCGCCGGTCTGTATGTCGTCCATAGAGATAAGCGAGTCGAGCCCGCGTCCCAAGGCGTTGCGTTTTGGTGTTGACATATCGGTGAGGTGTGTTTATTTGTTGTGTTCAAGAAGTTCTTTAGCGAGTTGGAGGTGACTCGTAGCGCCCTTGCTGTCGGGGTCGTAGAGAATAGCCGGCAGCCCGTGGCTGGGGGCTTCGCTCAGGCGGATATTGCGCGGAATGACCGTGTTGAACACCATATCGCCGAAGTGCCCTTTCAACTCCTCGTAGATTTGATTAGCCAAGCGCAGACGAGCGTCGTACATCGTCAGCAGGAAACCTTCGATTTCGAGCGCGCGATTGAGTTTCGACTTGATAATGCGGATGGTGTTGAGAAGTTTGCTAATGCCTTCGAGAGCAAAATATTCGGCTTGCACGGGGATAATCACCGAGTCGGCGGCGGTAAGTGCGTTGACGGTGATAAGCCCCAACGAAGGCGAGCAGTCGATGATTGTGTAATCGTAGTTTGCTTTGAAGTCGTCGAGCAGAGTGCGCAACACGCGTTCGCGGTTAGGCTTGTTGATGAGTTCGAGTTCGGCGCCGACGAGGTCGATACGCGAGCCGATAAGGTCGAGCCCATCGACGCAAGTCTTGTTTTCGGCGCCACGCAGAGGGTAACCGTCGACGAGACATTCATAAATCGACGACGTCATCTTTTTAGGGTCAACGCCCAGACCCGACGTAGCGTTGGCTTGCGGGTCGGCATCGATAATGAGCACGCGTTTGCCCAACGACGCCAACGACGCCGCCAGGTTGATTGAGGTTGTGGTCTTGCCCACGCCTCCTTTTTGATTTGCAATAGCGATTGTCTTACTCATAAGTGCAAAATTTCTGACGCAAAGGAATTATAAATTTCGCCAACGACAAAGACAAAATTGTGAAAAACGCCAAAATTGTTGATAACTTGGGTATTTTGTTAATAACCGCAAGCGTGTTCCACGGATAAATCTCGGTGTTTTAAGTGCTTGCCTTCTCGTGAAACACTTTAGTGGCATTCAAAGACTCAATCGCTCACAAGATGGCTGCAAAATTGAAAAATGCAAGCAAAACGCACGGATTTTATCATTTTTCCACGCAAAGTTATATGTTATTGAACATATTCGCTTGCTTTTCTAAAAAAAAGATATATCTTTGCCGAAAAACATAAAATCAAATAGAATATGGAAAAGATTGACAATCTTGATAGGAAAATACTTGAAATCGTAATGAAAAACGCGCGCATCCCGTCGAAGGATGTAGCCGTTGTGTGCGGCGTATCGCGCGCGGCAATCCACCAGAGAATCCAACGCATGATTGACACGAAAATCATCACCGGCTCAGGCTATCACGTCAATCCGAAAGTGCTCGGCTATGCCACTTGCACCTACATCGGCGTGAAACTCGAAAAAGGCTCGATGTATAAAGACGTCGTTCCCGAACTGGAGAAGATTCCGGAAGTTGTGGAATGCCACTTCACCACCGGTCCTTATACGATGTTGATAAAGCTCTACGCTCGCGACAATCAGCACCTTATGGAGCTGCTCAACGACCGCATCCAGATGATTCACGGCGTGGTCGAAACCGAGACGCTCATCTCGTTGGAGCAAAGCATGAATCGCGAAATTCCGATACAATATCCCGTCGACCGCTAACATTTGCGGCATAACAAAACAAGACGAGAGGGTGTATCAATCCGGTACACCCTCTCGTCTGCTTGTTATTCTTTTTCGCCGTAGCAGAGGTCGCCGGCGTCGCCGAGACCGGGCACGATGTATTTGTGGTCGTTGATTTCGTCGTCGATGGCGCCGACCCACAGCGTGATGTCGCCGGTCAACTTTTTCTCGAGAAATTCGATAGCCTGGCGCGAAGCAATGACCGACACGAGGTGGATTTTAGCAGGTTTTCCCTTTGTGCGAAGCGCCTCGTAGGCAAGTTCCATCGACGAGCCGGTGGCGAGCATCGGGTCGCAGATAATCAGCGTCTTGCCGTCGATGCGCGGCGACGCCATATACTCGATGTGGATGAGAAATTTCTTCTCGTCGATGTATTTTCGATAAGCCGACACAAAGGCGTTTTCGGCGTGGTCGAACATGTCGTTCATTCCCTGATGTAGCGGCAGTCCGGCGCGAAGAATCGTGGCGAGAACGACGGGCTCGCTGACGGTGTGGCTGGTGGCTGTGCCCAGGCAGGTGGTGGTCGGTTGCTCGCTGTAGCCAACGGTTTTTGAGATTTCGTAGGCAATGATTTGCCCGATACGACGTATGTTGTGGCGGAAGCGCAACATATCTTTTTGGATGTCGACGTCGCGAAGTTCCATCATAAACTGATTGACAAGCGAACGACTTTCAGCGAAATTAAAGACTTTCATAATATAGAATTTAGAATATTTTCAATAGCGATACGGTCGTCGGCGAGTTGACGTTGGAGGCTGTCGACCGAAGACATTCGGTGCTCGGCGCGAACGCGTTGCACAAACTCGACGGTAATCGGTTTGCCATAGATGTCGGCGGCGAAGTCGAAAATGTTGACTTCGATGGTGGTCCTTCCGGAGCGGTCGACGGTGGGGCGCGTGCCGATGTTGAGCATACCTCGATAGGCTGTGTCGCCGAGGCGGACTACGACGGCATAGACGCCGGTGGCAGGGATGAGTTGATGCGGCTCCGAGGGCTGAATGTTTGCCGTCGGGAAGCCGATGGTACGCCCCAAGCGATTGCCTTCGACAACCGTTCCCGTCAGGCTGTAGCGGCTGCCCAAAAGGCGCTGTGCTTCGGCGACGTTGCCCTCGGCAAGGAGCCGGCGGATTGCCGACGAACTGACGTGAGCGCCTGCGCCAACAAATTCGGGAGCACGCACAACGTCGATGCCGATGCGACGCCCGTAGGCGACGTAGTCGTCGAACGTGTCGCTGCGGTTGTGCCCGAAGCGGTGGTCGTAGCCCACGATGAGGCGGCGCACGCTGTACTTATTATATATCTGTTGAAGAAATTCGGCGGCACCGAGCGATGCCAGTTGGTGGTCGAAGTCGAGCAAAACGGTGTAGTCGACGCCCGTTTCGGCGAGAGCGCTGATGCGGCGGTCGACCGACATGAGCAGCGGCACCGGGTTGTCGGGATGGAGCACCGTCTGCGGATGGCGGGCAAAGGTGATTACGGCGCTTGCCCAACCGCGCTCGGCGGCTTGACCGACAACGAGAGAAACGACCGACCGATGTCCGAGGTGAACGCCGTCGAACATCCCGATTGTGGCAACAACCGGGCGTTGTATCGTTTCGTTGCCGCGCACCGTTTCCATCATTCAACGATGTTGTAAAACTCCGTGCCCGGCTCGACGAGTTGCACTTGGAAACCGAGTGCGCGGGCTGCGTCGATATTCGTCTGCGAATCGTCGAAGAAGAGCGTCTCGTCGGCACGAATGCCGAATCGCTCAATGACGCTCTCGAAAATCTTCGCCCCGGGCTTCGAACAGCCTTCGACGTAACTCAAGCAAAGCCCGTCGAAGTAGTAGTCCACGTCGTGCCCGTCTTTGCGAAACTCTGCGTCGATTTTGCTGTTGAACATTATCGGGTTGGTGTTCGAGAGCATATATATATGGTATTTGTGGTGCAGACGGTCGAGGGCGCGCAGGCGCTCAACGGGGATGCCGAGGAGGAAGCAGTTGAGAGCGTTGTCGATTTCGTCGTCGGAGATTGGTCGATTGGCGCGACTGCGCATAGCGTCGCGAAATTGGTCGGCGGTGATTGCGCCGTCTTCGAGTTGTGCGAACGCCCCTTTTTGGGCATAAAGCCCCAACATTTCGTCGGCGTCGGCAATGCCGATTGCCTCAAGGGCTGCCACGCAATTTTCGCGGCGGATGTTCATAATCACGCCACCCAAGTCGAATAATAGGTTTTTTATCTCGCTCATTCGATTTTGTTTAACGTCTTAGCAAAGGTACGAATAAAAACTAAAAACGCCAACCGTAAACGAGAAATGTAAGAAATGTCGAAGCCGTCTACTTGCTCTTCTTGTATTCGCTGGGAGTCATTCCCGTGTGGTGCTTGAAATATTTGCCGAAGAACGATTGGTTGGGGAAGTTCAGGCTGTAGGCAATCTCCTGGACGTTCATCGTCGAATATTTGAGCAGATTTTTCGCCTCCAAAATCACGAAATGGTTAATCCATTGCGCCACGGTGCTGCCGCTCGAGCGCTTGATGATGGTCGTGAAATATTTCGGCGACAGGCGCATCTTTTCGGCGTAAAACTTGACGGAACGCTCCGTTTTGTAGAATTCGCCGAGCAGAATCATAAACTCCTTGAAGTAGCCGGCATTTTTGTCGAATTCTTCGGTCAAACCCTCTCCTGCCGCTGTGCGATTGACCATGCGACACACTTTGAAGAAAAATGCCGACACGAGATTGCGCAAAATCTCGTTAGACGTTTCGTCGTGCTCGTTATTGTTGATTTCGTCAGCCACGGCGCGCCACAGGTTGCACACCTCAGCAAAAGTCTTTTCGCCGAGGTTGAAGCATTGATTGTTTTTGAGCGCCAAAAGTTTTTGGATAATGGGCTTGATGTCGAGATTAAGGTTTTTGATAAAGTCGAGGTCGACAACCATCGTGTGTACTTTACAATCGCTGAGGTCGGAAGCGTCGACACGCATAATCTGCCCCGGGAAGTTGATAAACATACCGTTGGCTTCGACGGTATAATCCTGAGAATTGGTCAGCACGCGAAACGAGCCGCTCTTGCAAAGCAAAAAAACGAACGCGTCAAGGCTGAACGGATGTGCCATCGGCGTACCGTACTTTTCATTCGCTGCCACCGCCTGCTGACGAGTTCGCGATGCCAACAAGCATCCGGGCGTATAGGCGTCGCCTTCCTCTTTGTGGAATATTGAAATGATTTTGTCGAGCGATACTCGCGGTATTTCTTTTATCTCTTGCATCTCATTATCTTTCTTTTTACTCCGAAGTACGCGCGGAGGCATACAACGTCAAAATCAGTAGGTCGTTTTGTCCGTGTCTTTCCGTGGCGCATTGCCGGGCGCTGCACATTAAGTAGCGTTAACAACAGTGTAAAGATAACAAATGAACACTGATTTTGTTCAAACAGTACGTATTCAGCACACTATTAGGGACAAATCGAACAATATTTGCCGCCAAATCCCGGCTTACACCACCAAAATCGGCAAAATCGGCAAAAATCAGCGACAACACTTCACCATTATTCTAACGCTATTTCAAGGTAATACTTCAATATAGACCACACACGCAGGCGCTTGGCGTATTCTGCCAAAAGGCTAAGGTTGCGATTATTCTTCCTCAGGTAAGTTCTTACAATCTCAGCACTAACATCAAGTCCTATCTTATTGCGGTATTTCACGGCATCGCATACACTACGCTCCATATTAGTAATACGCACAGGATGCCCGGACACATTTTCTTCTACAACGCCAAATGTGAGATTTTCACGCTTCCAATAGTAAAGCGTCAACGGAAGCGTTGGCGGAATCACAACCTTGCGTTGCCGTTCAACAGCCACACAGAAAGCGGTAGGAATCGTTGTCGTTAGCCGATAATGACTCCATGCATTATACAGACAAACCACTCCACCGGGCACTATGCGCTCAACATCAACCATCGTGTCGAGCAGCGCTTCCGGCATTGCGTAGACTCCCGAGCGAAGCCTTATCAGCTCGCCCCGCCGTGCGGCTCGGTGAACTCGCTTATACTCCGCTTCGCTTTTCATATCCATCGTAGATATGATGCCTCCGAGTCCTGATTCTTTATGCGAAATTCTTTCCATGCAATTGTCTTTGTCGATGCAAAAATACAAATAATTTCGGAATTATGGGATTTTTCTACTGCAAATATTAGAATATGCAGTCGATTTCTGACACTTTTCGGCGAGCGGCAATTATCCTGCATTATTCATACTGTTCCGTTACGAAAGGGCTAACCGGCAACGCATTAGCG
>JBJEDP010000299.1:0-16461 GCA_051872175.1 Candidatus Limisoma sp. | reverse complement strand
CTATGCCCTTTTGTTTTAGGTAGTTACGCTATTTTTTTGACTTGCGAAACTTGAATAATAATTTTGCAGAATAATCTACAAAGACGAAATTATGGTTCAGAAATTTGATTTTTGGTATGCCGCAGCCAACGACAATAGGCGCATTCACTTATATCTTCCCGACGACTACGAGCAAAGCGATGAACGATATGCCGTGCTGTATATGTTCGACGGACATAACTTGTTTTACGATGGCGATGCCACTTTCGGCAAATCGTTAGGGCTGAAAGACTTTCTCGACCACTGGTGGAAGAAACTGATTGTGGTGGGAATCGCATGTGCCAACGAAGACCGGACACGGGTTGAAGAATACTGTCCGTACGAACTCGACAGCCGCATCTACGGGCACATTCGAGGACGCGGACACGCGACATTCGAATGGATTGCAGGCGACCTGAAAAATTACATCGACAGCCGATACCGCACGTGGGCACACCGCGAAGCAACCGCCATTGCCGGCTATTCGATGGGCGGTATGATGGCTCTCTATGGAATTGTGAAGTTTAACCATATCTTTTCGAAGGCGGCGGTTATCTCTCCTGCCGTACAACCCGCTATGGAGGTATTCCGCAACGACATACAGGCAGCTGATTTGGCTCCCGACACCCGCACGTTCTTCTCGTGGGGAACTGAAGAGCTGAGAAGCAACCCGGGACTTGCCGACCGCGTCCGCGACTTGGAAGGACGCCTCCAAGCCAAAGGCACACGCACCTACCTCTACTGCAACGTCGGCGGCAACCACAACGAGGCAAGTTGGCAGAACGAGGTGCCTTGCTGGATGAGATTCTTATGGGAACAGTAAAACAAACAGGAACGAATATGAACATCATTTTTATATCTCCACATTTTCCGCTTCACTTCTTCAACTTCTGCGACCGATTGAAGCGTCTCGGTGCCAACGTGTTAGGAATTGGCGATGCCCCATACGACAGCATCTCCGACGACGTAAAGCGCTCTCTCACCGAATACTATTATCTTCCGTCGCTGGAAGACTACGACGGGGTGATGCGCGCAGCGGCTTTCTACATACACAAATACGGACGAATCGACTTCATCGAGTCGCAAAACGAATACTGGCTGGAGTTGGAAGCACGACTGCGAACCGACTTCAACGTGACATCGGGCTGGAAAACAGGCGAATTGGAAGCCGTCAACCGCAAATCGCGAATGAAAGAAGGCTACCGCAAGGCTAATGTCAAAACGGCACGCTGGACGTTGGTCGACAAGTTGAACGACGCAGTGACGTTTGCCGACAACGTCGGCTATCCCGTCATCGTCAAGCCCGACAAAGGCGTCGGCGCCGGCGATACCTGGAAACTCCACTCCGCCGACGAACTGCGCCAAAAGTATGCCGACACGCTGTCGCACTATCCGCCGCGCCACTTCATCCTCGAGGAGTTCGTTCCGGGACACGTCGAAACCTTCGACGGAATTGCCGATGCTTCGGGCACTCCGGTATTCTACGCCGGACAAGTTATGCGAGTAACCCCGCTCGACATGCTGCAAGGCGCCGGAGAGAACGTCAGCTACACGCAGAATGTTCAGCAGACCGACTTAGCCGAAATCGGGCCGCGAGTCGTAGAGGCTTTCGGCGTAAAGAATCGGTTTTTCCACTTCGAGTTCTTCCGCCTCGACGCCGACAAGGAAGGCTTGGGCAACCGCGGAGATATCCTCGGGCTGGAAGTGAATATGCGAGCACCGGGCGGCTACATCCCCGACAAGATGAACTATGCCTACAACGTGGATGTCTACCAAATCTGGGCGGAAACATTATTGACGGGCGGCAATCGGTCGTTCGCCGACGCCGCTTTTCAACGCTACGTCACCCACTTCGGACGCAGTGCCGACAAGGTCTACCGACATTCGGTAGAAGACGTCCGCAATCGCTTGGGCGAGCGTCTGCTGTTGGAAAAGATTCCTCCAAAAAGCCTGTCGGGAGGAATGGGAGCACAGATATTTCTGGCTTGGAGTCGCAGCCGAGATGAAATCGACGAGCAGGCTAAATTCATATTGGAATAATTATGCTACACATTCAAGACAACGAGGTACGCCGATTGCTGCTCAACGGCAACTTCGGTTTGGAGAAAGAGATGCTACGCATTACCGCCGACGGACATTTCGCCCATACGCAGCATCCGTTCGACTCTGACGAGGCGAACATCACACGCGATTTCTGCGAAAACCAGACAGAAATCAACACGCCTATCTTCAAATCGGCTGACGAAGTGGTGGAAAACATCGGAAGCCTGACCCGGCGCATCCAAGACCGATTGGCTTCGCGCTCTCCTCGCGAACTGCTGTGGCAGTACAGCAATCCACCCTACATCAGCAACGAAGACGACATTCCCATTGCTCTATTCCATGGTGCGGAAAGCGCAAAAACGGAATATCGCAGGCACCTTGCACGCCGCTACGGTCGCTACATGATGACGCTCTCGGGCATCCATTTCAACTACTCGTTTGCCGGCGACCTGCTTCGTCGTAATTTCGAGGTGGAAACGGGAATCCGCATCAAAAAAGGCAGCGAACCCGAAGCCTACCGTCGATACTGCGACAGCATCTACTTGCACCTTGCCTCTCGGTTGGTGGAATACGGATGGGTTATGGTGGCACTGACAGCCGCCTCGCCGCTGATGGACGGCTCGTATTTCGAAACCGACCGCGCCGGAGAGAACCTATTCTTAGGCATGGCATCGGTCAGATGCTCGGAATTGGGCTACTGGAACGAGTTTACACCCGTGCTTGACTACGACGACACCGAGCGCTACGCCAAAAGCATCCAACGCTACGTCGACGAAGGACTTATTGCCGCGCCCGGCGAACTATACTATCCCATCCGTCTAAAGCCGAAAGGAGTGAACACGCTCGATGCTTTGCGCCGGCACGGTGTGAACCACATCGAACTGCGCATGATTGACGTCAATCCGCTGCGGCACGAAGGCATCGACATTCACGACATCAAATTCGCCCAACTGCTGATTGTTTGGCTGTGTGCACAACCGCCTCGCAGACTCACGCCGCGGGAACAAATAACGGCTGTGACAAACTTCAAAAATGCCGCTCGCTACGATATGCAAATCGCCGGAATCGTCGACCGAAGCGGCAGTCGAGTGCCCCTTGAGGCAGCACTACGACGCGTGCTCGACGAAATGAGCACATTCTTCAGCCAATTCAGCGAGAATGCCGACGCGCTGAAGACTTTAGCATACCAGCAACGCAAGCTACAACAGCCCGACGTCTACCGCTACGCCGACGTCGTGCGCAGTAAATACGCCGACGGGCTGGTAAAACATTTTTTGGCAGACCTCAGCCACTAATTCTCATAAAACAATGTGTGAACGATTTGGACGTTGCAGCAATACACCCACCGACATTACCGAACCGCTGAAAGAATTCTTTTCTCATTCCGAACAACATAACCACGGATGGGGAATGGCATTTGCCGACGACAGTGTCTCGGTAGAGAAAGAACCACTCGCGGCAAATCGTAGCCACTACCTGCGGGAACGCATGCGCGAAGGCATCGTGGCTACCAATATGATTGCCCACATCCGACTCGCTTCAGTCGGACGTATGTTCTACAACAACACTCACCCGTTCGTCGGCAAGGATAATCGCGGCAGACGCTGGACTCTGGCGCACAACGGCACGCTCTTCGACGGCACGCTGACCGACCGATTTGCCGACTCCCAACGCGGTCAGTCGGATTCGGAGCGCGTCCTGCTCTACATCCTCGACGCCGTCAACCGCCGACAGGAACTTCTTCGCCGAAGCCTACTGCCTACCGAACGCTTCCAACTGATGGAACAACTTACTTGCGCACTGTCGGTAGGCAACAAACTAAACCTGCTGGTGTGGGACGGCGAATTCCTCTATGCCCACTGCAACTACGCCAACACCCTACACTACTGCCAATTGCCGTCCGGAGGACTGCTGTTCTCCACACAACCGCTGCAGTGTCTGCCCGCAGAGAATTGGCAGCAGATACCGATGCTGCGACTAATGGTATACGCCGGCGGCAATACGCTCCATTCGGGCGAACCGCTGAGCAGCGAATACTTCGACCCGAAAGACAATAGCGAACAAAAAGAACTCGACTACGCTAATCTGTAGAAGGGAATCGGAAATCGGGGACCGGAAATCGGAAATCGGAAATCGGAAATCGGAAATCGGGAACCGGGAACCGGGATGCCCTCATTTTTTGCAAAAACAGTCGCAACCGGAACAAAAAAACGAGAAAAAGTCGTTTTGTTGTTCCGAAAATTACTATATTTGCAACTGAAATGATATTTGCACGAACAATGAAGGCTCTCAAAGACATCGGAACCGTGCCTTTTGACTTAAGCGTGTTGCAGTCGTTCTATCCCAACTGCAAGCACATCACCGACAAGGCAATAAGGCTTGAAAAGGATGGCGAAATCGTACGGCTTAAGAAAGGGCTGTACGTGGCGAATACAAACGACGGCACACTCTCGCACGAACTGCTGGCAAATCGGCTGTACGGACCATCGTACGTTTCTATGAGTTGGGCATTGTCGTGGCACGGACTTATACCCGAAAGGGTGTATCTCGTTCAGTCGATGACAATCAAACACACTCGAAAATTCACCAACGCTTTCGGGACATTCCACTATCAGAACTGCCTGGACGCGTACTTTCCCTTAGGCATAACAACCCAAGGCAAAGGCATGATTCACTACCTGATTGCATCTCCCGAAAAAGCCCTTTGCGATTACATTTGTTATCACAAAATAACACTCCGCTTTATGAAGGAAGTTGGCGAGTTTCTGGAAGAAGACCTGCGATTCGACATGGACATAATCCCGGACCTCGACCTCGACTTAATCGGCAAATGCGCCGAAACCGGCAAAAAGCCAAATACATTATTTACACTCCTAAAATTTTTGAAAAATGAAAGACATATTTGACACAATGCTTTCCGCATACCCTACCGACACCTCGGGCTTGATTTTCGCCATCTGCAAATACGCGCAAAAGAATTCAACGACATTAGTCTGACACGCGAACTGTTTTTAGAAAAGCTTCGCGAACGATTTGCAACAGCCGATATCGAAATGGTTAAACAAGACGTACTGCCCTATCTAAGAGATTCCTCGGAACTGGACATTTGGTCGAACGACTATTTTTTACAATTAGCCGATATGATTATCTTTCAAGAATAAACGAGAACCCGCATTCGGCGATGTAAATTCAAGTACGGAAACACTAACAATAGAAATTTTCACTCCTTTGGTTGTAATTTTGCAATTTATGTCTTAGTTTTGTCGGACGGAAACCGACTCAAAATAACAACTATGATAAACGATTCGCGACCATATACGTTCGACCGGGTTATTCGCCTGCTGATAGGCGCCGGCTGCGTTTGGGCTGTCTTTTGGCTGCTTAACCGCCTCAGCGATGCGCTGCTGCCGTTTTTTGTGGCTTGCCTGCTCGCCTACATCTTCGAGCCGTTTGTGGCTTTCAACAAACGTATTCTCCGGCTGCGCAGCAACCTCATCCCTATCCTACTGTTCCTCATCGAGTTATGTGGCGCTATGGCGCTGTTTTTCTACCTCGTTGTGCCGACAATCGTCGACGAACTTGTCGTCGTGTCGCGACTCATAAAAGGCTACATTTCGTCGCCCGACAATCCCTACATGCCCGCCGCTATCGACTCGTTTATTCGTCGCAACATCGACTTCTCCTACATCTCGTCGCTCCTCACCAAGGAGCAATGGGCGGAACTCGCCAAGTCGGCTCTCACCGGCACATGGTCTGTCGTAAGCGGTAGTATTTCGCTGCTGCTCACCGTGTTGAGCTGGTTCATCGTGCTCATCTACTTCATCTTCATTCTACTCGACTACGACAACTTAATGGCGGGGATGCGTGAACTTGTCCCGGCGAAATACAAGTCTATCGTTTTCGGCATTGTCGACGACGTGAAATACAGCATGAACAAATACTTCCGCGGGCAAGCGCTCATTGCCCTTTGCGTCGGCATTCTCTTCAGTGCTGGATTTTTGATTATCGACATGCCGATGGCTATCGTCTTGGGTCTGTCGATCGGCGTGCTCAATATGGTGCCCTATCTGCAACTCATTTCCATAATCCCCACGACGTTTCTCTGCATGGTCTATGCCGCCGAAACGGGCACCGGATTTTGGCACATTTTCCTTCTTGCAATGGCTGTCTACTGCGTGGTTCAGCTGATACAAGACCTCTACTTGACGCCCAAAATCATGGGCAAATCGATGGGACTCAACCCGGCAATCATCCTGCTTTCGTTGTCGGTTTGGGGGTCGTTATTGGGCTTCCTCGGGCTTATTATCGCCTTGCCGCTCACGACGTTACTGCTGTCGTACTATCATCGCTACGTGCTCCACATTCCCAAGCCGGGAACGACCTCCGACGCCTCGCCGAAAAGCCCCGAAAGCTGAAAACGCATTTTTTAGGATAGTTTATGGCTTTTTCGACTCAAATATCAGAATATTTTGCTATTTTTGCCAATCTAAATAACACTTATTAAATTCAACACTTATGAAATTTTGCAGCAAATGCGGACAACCTCTTAACGACAATGCTATGTTCTGCCCGAAATGTGGCACAAAGGCAGACGCAACACAGCCGCAACAACCGCCGGTACAACCGCAACAACAACCGCCGCTATATCGCCCACAGGCTCCACAACAGCCTAACAGCCAGCAATATGGCGGCCAACAATACGGCGGTCAGCAATATGGCAGCCAACAATATGGCAGCCAACAATACGGCGGTCAACAATACGGTGGCCAACAATACGGCGGCCAACAATACGGCGGTCAGCAACAATATGGCGGACCTAACGAGGTTTTCGAATACAACGAAAAAGGTCGCTTCCGCAAGGTCGAGTTTATCGAGGCTTGTAAGATGTATTGGACGCGCTATGCCGAATTCGAAGGACGTAGCCGCCGCTCCGAATATTGGTGGGCTTACCTGATGACATTCATACTCGGCATCATCCCCGGCTTAAATTACATTGCTTGGCTGGCATGCATTATTCCGTCTTTAGCCATTGGCGTGCGTCGACTCCACGACATCGGCAAGAGCGGATGGAATCTGCTTCTCGGCTTGATTCCCATTGCCGGGGCTATAATCCTGATTATTTGGTTCTGCCAAGACGGACAAGTAGGGCCTAACGAGTACGGCGAAGACCCGAAATACGTTCCATAGCAAACGAATACACATAACATCGACTGAATTCCTTGCATACGCTTGCCGGGGATTCAGTTGATTTGTCGAATAAAGATATGATTTTTAACTCTTTAGAATTCCTGTTTTTCCTGCCGATAGTCTTTTTGCTTTACTGGTTTGCTTGCCGCAAATCGTGTTGGCAGAATGCCTTCTTGCTACTGTCGAGCTTG
This sequence comes from Candidatus Limisoma sp., assembly GCA_051872175.1. Lineage (GTDB taxonomy): Bacteria > Bacteroidota > Bacteroidia > Bacteroidales > Muribaculaceae > Limisoma. Next base: position 9,022 of record JBJEDP010000299.1, on the reverse strand, counting down.
GCATTCTACGGCTGGTGGAATTGGAAACTTCTCGGGCTGATTGTAGCGGTAGTCGCCGTTACCTACGTCGGCGGAATTCTAATAGAGCGTACGTCGAGCCGAAAAGCGGCAAAAGCCATTTGCGCCACCGTTGTGACGCTATGCCTGCTCAACCTCGGCGTGTTTAAATACTACAACTTCTTTGCCGACAACCTTGCCGAGATTCTGAACCGATTCGGCATGGAAGCCTCGTTTACGACGCTCAACCTCGTGCTGCCAATCGGCATCAGCTTCTACACGCTGCAAGCCGTCAGCTACGTCATCGACGTCTATCGCGGCACCATCAAAGCATCGCATAGCACAATCGACTATGCAGCCTACATCAGTTTCTTCCCGCAACTCGTTGCCGGACCTATCGAGCGCGCCGGAACGATTCTGCCGCAGTTTGCCGCCACTCGCCGATTCGACTATGCCATGGCGGTCGACGGACTGCGACAAGCGCTCTGGGGATTCTTTAAGAAACTCGCCATCGCCGACAACTGCGGGCACATCGTCGACCAAATTTTTACCGACTACCACGCCTATGGCACGGCTACGCTCGTCTTCGGCGCCGTGCTCTTCACCATACAAATCTACACCGACTTCTCCGGCTACAGCGACATCGCAATCGGCGTTGCCAAGCTCTTCGGCATCCGACTCAGCCGAAACTTCGACAACCCGTACTTCGCCATCGACATCCCGCAATTCTGGCGTCGTTGGCATATGTCGCTCATGTCGTGGTTTCGCGACTACCTCTACATCCCGTTGGGCGGAAACCGCCGCGGCGTAGCGCGTCAGGCGCTGAACGTCGGCATCGTATTCTTGGTCAGCGGACTCTGGCACGGTGCAAACTGGACATTCGTCGCCTGGGGAGCCTACAACGCACTGCTGTTCATCCCCTACATCGTCACACGCCATCGCACAAACTGCTCGACATTCGCGCGACGGCTCGCATGCCGAGCATTCACGTTCATGCTCGTCGTAATCGGTTTTACCATCTTCCGCTCCGACTCAATTGCCGACGCAGTCAACTACTTCGCCTGCATGTTCGCCAACCCGTGCCTGCGCATCCCCGACTTCTCGCTGACAATTTGCATCTACACAGCCGCCGCGCTGCTCATCGAATGGATTGGGCGCAACGGTTCTTACGGTATAGCCTTCGTTGCCGACATCAAGTCGTCGCTCTGGCGGTATGCCATCTACTACGCAATCTTGCTGACAATTCTGCAGAAAGCCAACGACACAACGCAATTCATTTATTTTCAGTTCTAAAGCATGAAGAGGTTTCTAAAGAAAATATTACTGTTTGTCAGCCCGGTTGTCGCCGTCGTGGGCATCTACCTCATTTTAGACCCATTCATGGTGGTACACCACCACTCTCCGTTTTTCAAGCCGGAATGCTACGTCGGCATCAACCCAAACGTCGGCTACGTCAGCACAATGACCTACATCGAAAACCAGCTCGAGCAAGACTACGACTCGTTTATCTTCGGCAACTCGCGCAGCGTACACTTCCTCATCGACGACTGGAAGCCGCACATCGACCCCGACGCACGCTGCTTCCACTTCAATGCCGACGGCGAATCGCTCTACGGCATGCTCAAGAAAATCGAACTCATCGACAGTCTCGGCGGAAAGCTCAACAATGCGCTGCTCATCGTAGACAACACGCTCTTGGGAAAAGCGAAAAACAACGAGGGTCACCTCTTCGCCATCCCGCCGGCACTCGAAGGCGGTCGCGGCAAGACCAGATTCCAATGGCAATACATCAAAGCATTCCTCACGCCGCGATTTACCGTTGCCTACGCCGACTACGCCATAACCGGAAAAATCAAAAACTATATGCGCGCCGGATTCTTCGTCTCCGACGAATATATCTCCTACGACTACCGCCGCAACGAGTTGAAAGAGACCGGATTTGAGCGCGAAATCGCTGCCGGTAAGTTTTACACGCCGACCCGAAAAGCCTACTTCACCGACTTTCCCGGCACCGTGGCAGAACCCGCCATCGGCGCACAACAAGCACAGATGCTTACCGAAATCGCAACACTGTTGCGCAAGCACCACACACATTATAAAATAATAGTGTGTCCGATTTTCAACAAAATAAAGCTCAACCCGACAGATTTGGCATTCCTGCAAGCCACGTTCGGCATCGACGCCGTCTACGACTTCTCCGGCGTCAACAGCTACACTGCCGACTACCGCGGCTACTACGACGCCTACCATCCCCGTCCGACAATCACCCGACAAATCATCAACCAAGCCTACGCCGACTAACCGCAGAGCGTTTAGCGAGGCAGTCCTCTTACCTCTTACCTCTTACCTCTACAAAAAAGGGCATATCATTTTTGATACACCCTCTTTGTGGTTTATTGCAAGACTGCTATTAAGCAAACAGTTTGTTGAATTCTTCTGCGCTGACTTCTTTCTCTTCAACGTCAGCGTTTTCGCGGATTACGCTGAAGATTTTGTCGTCGATAGCTTTGTCGGCGAGGCGACGGCGATATTCATCGTTCTTCAAGAAGTCTTCTGCATAGCGGTCGACATACTCATCGGGAACGTTCGACATTCCGTATTGAGCGAATTGTTGAACGGCAAGGATTTTAGCCTCGCGAAGGAGGTCGTCGTCTTCAACTTTGATGCCTTGTTGGTCAACAATCACCTCTTTAATGAGTTGCCAAGATGCTGCAGGTTTCATGCGAGCATATTCTTCTTCAACGTTTTCTGCCGTAATCTTTTCGTTGGTCTTAACGAGCCATTTTTTGAGGAATTCTTCGGGGAGTTCCACTTCGCCGACTGCCTTTACGAGAGCGTCTTGAGCGTCGATTGTGAAGCGGTAGTTGCTGTCGAGGCGGAGTTGTCCGGCAATCATCTTGCGAAGCTCGGCGTCATACTCTTCTTCGTTGTGAACCTTGTCGGCGCCAAACACCTCGTCGTAGAGCTCTTGATTTTTCTCAGCCAACTTGAGGACGATAATTTCTTTGATTGTAAATTCGAAATCGTTCTCAACGCTTTCAGCGGCTTCCTTCTCGATGTTGAGCATCGAAGCTATTTCGGTAGCTACACCCTTAGCGGCTGCTTTGGGGTTGAACACCACCTTGTCGCCAACGGCTTTGCCCATAAATTTCGCTTTTTCGTCGGCGTCGGCAACGTATTCCATCGAGATGATAGTGTTGTCGTTTGCAATACCGCCTTCGACAGCCTCACCGTTAGCGAGTTCGACAACCGAACCCTTTACGAGTGCTGTTTCGTCGACAGCGTCGCCCGGCTCTTGCTTGCCGTAACGGCGAAGAATCGAATTGTTGTGGCCGTCGACCATCTCGTCGCTTACGGCGATGGTGTAGAACGGAACTTTCAACGACTTGTCGAGCTTAACGTCGATTTCCGGTGCAAGACCGATTTCGAAGCTGAAGGTATATTCTTTGGTGTCGAAGCTAACTTCTTGCGACTCAGCGTTGAGCAACGGCTCGCCGAGAACTTTCAATTTGTTGTCGCTAATATATTTGTAGAGCGCCTCAACCGTCTCACGATTTAACACGTCGGCAAGGACTTGTTTGCCGAACATTTTGCGCAAGATGCCTTCGGGCACCTTTCCCTGACGGAAACCGGGTATCTGGCGTTTTTGACCGATGGTTTTAAGGTCTTTCTTTACTTTATCCAAATAATCGTTTTCTTCAATCGACACTGTGATGATTCCGCTCACATTGCCGGTTTTCTCCATTGTTACGTTCATAAATCGTACTTTATTTATTCTTATTAATTACTTCAAATTTTACAAGGTGCAAAATTACAATTAAAAAAAGGGTCAGGCAAATTTCATAACAATTATTTGTTGTTTTTTCACGAAAATGCGACGAAAATGCGACGAAATACTTTTATTTTCGCTCGCTTTGCCGTAACTTCGCATAATAAACAACAAAATATCCGTATGAAACCCATCTTAGGACTCGTCGTGCCTTGCTACAATGAAGAAGCCGTGCTCAGCGACACGCTATCGGCGCTCAACGACGTTATCGGTGACCTCGTTGCCCGACAACTTGTCGACCCAGCCAGCCGCATCTACTGCGTCGACGACGGTAGCCGCGACGCTACGTGGCAAATCATCCAAGCAGAGTCGCTCGCTTCGGCGACTGTCTGCGGCGTCAAGCTCGCCGGAAACGTCGGCCACCAAAACGCCCTTATGGCAGGTCTAACCACCGCCAAAAACGACTGCGACATTATGATTTCTATCGACGCCGACTTGCAAGACGACGTCAACGTGATTGCCGACATGGTCAAAGCATATCTCGACGGCGCCGACATCGTCTACGGCGTCCGCAAGAGCCGCGAGTCCGACTCGTTCTTCAAGCGCAATTCCGCCCTGATGTTCTACAAGATGATGAACGCACTGGGCACCAAAACCGTCTACAACCACGCCGACTACCGCCTGATGAGCCGCCGCGCCACCGAGAAACTTCTCGCCTTCCGCGAGCGCAACCTCTTTATCCGCGGCATCGTCCCGACCATCGGATTTCGCACCGCAACGGTCTACTACGACCGCCATCCGCGGCTTGCCGGAGAGTCGAAATATCCGCTCAAGAAGATGCTCAGCTTCGCCGTCGACGGCATCACTTCGTTCTCAATCCGCCCGATTCGCTTGATTTTCGCCACCGGCATCATCATGCTCATCGCCACGCTGTCGGTGTCGCTCTACGTGCTGCTCGCCTACTTCCACAGCAAAACCATTCCGGGATGGACCTCGCTGATGCTTTCGCTCTGGTTTATCGGCTCGCTCGTGCTCATTTCGCTCGGTATCATCGGCGAATACATAGGCAAAATTTATATCGAGGTTAAAGACCGCCCGCGGTTCTTCATCGAAAAAACTATTATTCAACAAAAAGAAACCACCTTCTAATGACAAACTTAGGATACGTCAGAGTTGCCGCCGCAGTTCCCGCCGTTCGCGTTGCCGACTGCGAGTTTAACAGCAATCATATCGTCGAAATGTTCGACAAAGCCGCAAGACAAGGCGTCGAAATCGTTGTTTTCCCGGAACTTTGCGTCACCGGATACACCTGCGCCGACCTTTTCGAACAATCGCTCCTGCTTGAGAGCGCGGACCGCTCGATTGCCGACATCCTCGCTCGTACCGCCGACGCCGACACCATTGGCATCATCGGCGCACCGCTGCGCCACAAAGGCTCGATTGTCAATGCCGCCATCGTGTTCTGCCACGGACGCATCGCAGGCGTTGTCCCTAAGACGTATCTACCTAATTATAAAGAGTTTTACGAAAAACGCTGGTTCATCTCCGCGCTGCAGTTGCGCCCCGACGAGACTATCGAAGTTGCCGGACAAACCGTGCCGATGCGCACCGACATCATCTTCGACATCGCGCGTGCACGCTTCGCCGTAGAAATCTGCGAAGACCTCTGGGCACCGATTCCGCCAAGCAGCCGACATACTGTCAACGGCGCCGAAATCGTGTTTAACCTCTCCGCCGACAACGAGTGCGTCGGCAAGCACGACTACCTGCTCGAGCTAATTCGCCAGCAGTCGGCACGCTGCCTCGCCGGCTATGTCTACACGTCGTGCGGCTACGGCGAATCGACAACCGACCTCGTGTTCGGCGGCAAAGGCATCGTCTGCGAAACAGGCACTCAACTCGCCCACAGCAAACGCTTCAACCTCGAAGAACAACTTACCGTATGCGACATCGACGTCGACAAAATCAATAACGACCGCCGCATCAACACCACGTTCGCCGAAAGTCGCGGCGTGCATACCGACAGCTACCTCTTTGTGCGAATCGACTCGCCGGCGCCCGACCACGCCGAAATACTACACCCCGTCGACCCGTATCCGTTCGTCTCCTACGGAGAAGCCCGCGATGCCCGTTGCAGCGAGATTTTTGCGATACAGAAGCTCGGTTTGGCACGTCGAATCGAGCACACACAAAGCCGCACAGTCGTTATCGGCATCTCCGGCGGTCTCGACTCAACACTCGCACTGCTCGTCGCCGCCAAAACGATGGATTTGCTCAAACGCAGCAGAACGTCGATTATCGGCGTAACTATGCCCGGATTCGGCACAACCGACCGCACTTACACAAACGCCATCAAGCTGATGAAACTTCTCGGCGTGACTATCCATGAGATAAATATCTCCGATGCCTGCTTGCAACACTTCAAAGACATCGCCCAAGACCCGAACGTCCACGACGTGACCTACGAAAACTCACAGGCTCGCGAACGTACGCAAATCCTTATGGACATCGCCAACCAATGCGGTGGAATGGTCATCGGCACCGGCGACCTCTCCGAACTCGCCCTCGGATGGGCTACCTACAACGGCGACCATATGTCGATGTACGGCGTCAACGCTTCCGTGCCCAAAACGCTCGTGCGACACATCGTTGAATGGCACGCTAAAGGCGACAACAACGTACGCAACATTCTCCTCGACATTCTCGACACTCCGATTAGCCCCGAACTTATTCCCGCCGACTCCGACGGCAATATCGCGCAACGCACAGAAGACCTCGTCGGTCCTTACGAACTCCACGACTTCTTCCTCTACAACTTCTTGCGCAACGGCTACTCACCGCGCAAAATTTACGCTCTCGCCCGAAAAGGTTTTATCGGCACATACGACGACCAAACTATCCGCCATTGGCTGACAACGTTCGTGCGCCGATTCTTCAACCAGCAGTTCAAACGCTCTTGCCTGCCCGACGGACCGAAAGTGGGGCTCAGCCTTTCGCCTCGCGGCGACTGGCGCATGCCGTCCGACGCCGTTGCTCAACTTTGGCTCGACGAGTGCAGCAGCCTGTAATCGATATGCTTAAGTTTATCGCCATTTTGCTTTTGGGCATCGCCACGGGCTACCTCCTGCGACGTCGCAACATCCACCGCGCCTGCTCGCGTGCCGCCCTCGTTGCCATCTGCGCACTGCTACTCATCATCGGCTTTGCCGCCGGTGCAAATCCCGACATCACCGACGCACTGACACGCCTCGGAGGCGAAGCGTTGCTCATCGGTTGCGCCGCCACACTCGGCAGCGTAGTCTGCGCCGCCATTGCCTACCGAATTTTCTTCCGTCGACAATGAAAACTTCGCTGATAATCGTTGGTTGCTTCGTCGTCGGGATGCTCTTGCCGGCGCTACTGCCGAGCGCTTCGGCTCTGCTGCCGCTATCGACCACGGCATCCGAATACGTGCTCTACGCACTGTTGTTTCTCGTCGGCATCGGCATTGGCTCCGACCCCGAACTTCCCAACATCGTCCGCACGTTCTCGCCGCGAGTGCTCATCGTGCCCGTAGCAACAATCGTCGGCACAATCGCCTTCAGCGCACTGGCATCGCTGTTGCTGCCGCATCGCGCACTCGCCGACTGCCTTGCCATCGGCAGCGGTATGGGCTACTACTCGCTCTCGTCGGTGCTCATCACCCAACTGCGTACCCCCGAAGCCGGCATCGCCATCGCCGCACAACTCGGCACTATTGCGCTGATTGCCAACATCGTGCGCGAACTCATCACCCTACTCGCCTCGCCCGTGCTCGCACGCCTCTTCGGTCCTCTGGCTCCTATATGCGCCGGTGGTGCAACAACCGCCGATACAACATTCCCAATCATCACGCAAACCGTCGGCAGCCGCTACGCTTTCATCGCCATCATCCACGGCATCATCGTCGACGCCTCCGTCCCTTTCCTCGTTTCCCTCTTCTGCGCTGTGTAGCCTGCATCATTCCACGAACAAATCGTCGAGCATCACTTCGCTTTGCACATTTCCGCTATACATATTCTTTTTAAGTCCGTAGGTAGTAACGAATGTCTGATGAAGCGCTTTACGCGTCTTGGTCGCTGCTCGGAAGATTGCGGCACGCTCCCGCAAGCGAGCATCATACTGTTTGGTGATTTCGAACTCACTTTGCGAGAATTTCATTTCGCATAGATTTATCGTTTGGTCGCGGCGGTCGATGAGCAGGTCGATTTGCGCCCCTTCAACTTTCCAACCGCAGATATCACTCTGAACCCCGGTAATGCCTAATTTCCGCTTAATCTGGCGAATATGGTGTAGGCACAACTGCTCAAACGAATAGCCGCTCCACGCCCTGAGCGACGGCGAGTCTATCATATTTTGCCAATGGTTCTCATCCTGACCGCGATAGCCTTTCACGTAGCGAAGGTGGAACAACGTGAATAAGTCGGTCAACTGATAAATCGTGCCACGCTCAGTCTTGCCGAATGCGGTATACTGACGAATAAAGTCACAATCGCACAAGTTGCGCAGCGCTTTGGTCAACGCACCGCCCTCCTCGATTTTGGTTGCCGCAATAATTTCAAGACGAGTCAAGCCCGACGCCTTGTTCGCCAATGCTTCTATAATCCTCTTATGCAATATGGCTTCCTTGAAAAGCGAACGAAAGAGGAAGTAGAATTCCGAATATAGCGGAGCGTTTTGCACAAAGAAAAGATTATCGACGTTCTGCGTCAGACTTTTATCCGATTCAAGCATCTGAAGATACAGCGGAGTGCCGCCGAGTATCATATAGCATTCCGCAATCTGGTAACGATTCCAATTAATTCCTCGCCACCTGAGATATTGCTCTGTTTCGTAGAGCGAAAACGGTGCAAGTTCCTTCGTAAATCCCGATGGAATAGAAACTGAATGTATCCTTAAAAATTGACGCACCAGAAAAGTTTTCCCTACACCACGTCTGCCGTAGATGGCAATTAATTCCGGCGAATTCGACTCAATTCGCTGACGCAAAATCTCTTGCTCAGCCTTTCTTCCTATGATAGCATAACTCATATTCAATGTTTTTCTTTGTGTAAAAATAACAAAATTTCTTCGATTGTGCGTCGGTAACTCGATTTGTTTTGGACTTACCGATAAGCAATCGGCGATTTTTGGGAAATTCTCTGCTTCGCGTCGGTGAAATTTCGCCAAAATTTAGGCAAAAAATTTGCACAGCCGAAAAAATCACGTTACCTTTGCACACACAAAAGCGACAAAACA
>JBJEDP010000298.1:0-3154 GCA_051872175.1 Candidatus Limisoma sp. | reverse complement strand
TTCTTTGCTCTAAAGAGAAAGGCGCACCCGCGGGGGATGCGCCTCTCTGTCGGTTTATGATTTACTCGAGTTTATTTGCGGGTAAATGCTTGGCTGTAGGTTTGACCGTTGTTGTCGACAACGCGAACGATGTAAAGACCCTTTGCGAGGTTGCCGATAGCCACCTTGTTGGTAGTGCCGGCTGCTACGAGAGCACCTGCTGCAGAGTAGATTTTTACATTTTGTACGTTGACGCCGTTAACTGTCAATGTGTTGCCAACTGCGTAAGCCTTCATTGCGCCATCGGCTGTCAAGCCCTTAACGCCTGAATCTTTTTCGCCTTTGTAGTAGAAGTAACCGATACCTTGTTTTGTAGTAACTGTCCAGATATGGAGGTCTTTGTCTTCTACTGCATATTCAACGTCTTGCATAAATACAGTATTTCTTGTTGTACCGAGACCAACAGCAGCGTCGTTGTTGCGCGGGTAGAGTTGCGGTTCTACGCCATCAGCGTTGATGCCGTTAGTTATGTCGGTGAATGCAAGTGCGCCTTCAGCAAGGCTTGTGTCTGACTTGTTCAAGTAGGTTGCTGCTGCAAGATATTTCTTCGTTCCAAATGTGATGAAGCGTGCTGCAGTACTTGAACCGTTCGCATATTTTGCGTTAACGGTTTCGATGATAGAACCGTCGGCTGCAACGTGCGTAGGAGGTGTATCTTTTGCAGTTACCCAGAACGTACCGTCGCTGTTGAGTGTTACGTCGGCAAAACCTAAGCCGGATGAGCCTAATGTCTTGGCAACTGTTACCTTGGTGTAGGTTGTCGAAATCGAACCGTTGCTAATCGGGAATACGAGGATGTTAGTCTCGTCGCAGCACAAGAGTTTACCGTTGGTAAGGTCACCGTAGGTGTTAATCTTGCCGAGTATAAGGCTTTCGCGGTCTGCCGGTGCAAGGTCGAGCAATGTGCGCGGTGCAGAGGTGTCGTTGTCCCAGATGTAAACTTTGAAATTGTCGGCAGCACGTGCTTGGTTGCAGAGGATAATCTTACCACCGATTGATGCAAGTGAAGATGCTGCATATTGACCGCCCGAAATGCCTTCTACGTTCAAAGTGCCTTGTTTTGCACCTGTTTTTGCATCGAGGATAGTGATTGTTGTTGCTACCCATGCATGTCCGTTGAGGACGTACAATTTGCCGTTAGCGTAAGCAATTTCACGAGTCCAAGGGCCTGTTGCGCCTACTGTTACCCAGTCAGCGCTTGATGCGTTGCCCTTGATTTCTGAGTATACCCAACCTTCGGTGAGCGAAGCAACGTTGTCGTCGAAGTAGGTCTTCGGTTTTGCTGTTGCAGTAATCTTAACGGTTACGTCGGAAGCGTTAGCCGAAGAAGCGGTGAGGGTAGCGGTGTGCGTACCTTCAGCGGTCGGAGCGTAAGTGATAGTCACTGTGCCCGAAGCGTCAGCTTTAGCAATCGAAGATTTGTCGAGCGAGAACATGCTTGCATTTGTGCCCGAGAGTGCGAGGTTGATGTCGCCTTCGAGGTTAACACCCGAAATCTTAACAGTAGCAGTCGATGTGCTGTATGCAATGCCGTCCATTGTGAGCGTGCCTGCGCTTGTGCTCAATGTCGGACCTGCCGGTGTGATGGGGTCGGTAGAGTAAGTCGGGAGCGACTTGCCTGATGCTACGTAGTTGAAGTAGCCGAGACCTTGGTTGGTAGAGAGTACCCATGCTTCTACGTATTCGCCGTCTTTAACCGATGCCAATACACCGCCGGTTACGTTAGTGTTTTGACGAGTGTCGCTGAGTTTGTCAGAGGGGAATGTACCTTTGTCGACCGGTTTGCTCCAACCGTCGCTGACGTTGAGCAGACGCATATGACCGCCGGTATAGTTCTTTGCCTTTTGCTCGTCGGTTTGTTTTGACCAGCATTCGCCTTCCATACCGTTGAAGTTGTTAACGAGAGCGTAGCTGATGCCGTCGAACGAGAACGACTTGAGTGAGTTACCCCAAGTAACGTCAGAGTCTACGTAGTATGAACGTTTACCGTTGGTGTCGAGGCGTGCAAGGTAGTTGTCCTTACCGTCAATCCAGTAGCCTGTATCGTCGGGATATACGCGAGTCGATGCTTGAGTCGAAAGGTGAGTACTACCATCGGTGGTAACGGTCTTCACACTCGGTGTAGTGTTGACAACGCCGTTGCTGATGGTGTATTCGATGATACGAGTTGTTGTGCCGTCGTCGTTAGCGAACGCAAATTTACCGCTGTTGAGTGTTCCTGAAAATCCGATGCAGTCGCCGATACGTGGTGCGCCGCCGAAGTCGGAAATCTCAGCGAGTACGCGAGGATTCGATTGGTCATTGTCCCAGATGTAAAGGCGAAGCTTTTCGCCGTTTGCTGCAATTGCAAGGTTGCTTGCAATAATCTTGCCGCCACATTCTTTAACGTCGCAAAGTTTCAACGTGCCGCCTTCGACGCCGCCCTTGTTGAGGTTGCCGAGGTCGTCGAACGTACGAGCGTTGATAACCTTGATGTCGCTGTGGTTGTAGACGAGGTAGAGTTTGCCGTTTGCGTATGCGAAGTTACGAACAGCCTTGATGTCGTAGCCCTTCGATTCGCTGTTGCCGCGCTTGTCGCTGATGACGTTTTGTTCAGACAATGTCATCGGAGCCGGTTTGGTCACACCGGTAAGAACAACTGTAACGGTTTTGCCGGCGCCGGTAATCTTGAGTTCGCCGTAGTTGTCGCCGTAGTAGTGGTTCTTGTGGCAGTGCATAGATACTGTCAAAGTACCGCCGGTACGTTTGTTCCACGATTTCTCGCTAACCGAGAAGTTGTTCCAGTTGCTCAACGAGTAAGAGATGTCGGCAGTAAGGTTTGCAGCCTTTACGTCGATATCATATTCCGTAATATCGGGTTCGTAAGTGTCCGGGAACTTGTAAGACGTAGTGCTTACAGTCATTGTCGGGTCGGGAACCGAAGGCGTCGTGCTGCCTTTGGGGTTTGTAAGGCTGCTCGAGAAGAGGCTGAGGTGATCGTAGAAGCCCATGCAGTGGCCCATTGCCCATGCCTTGAAACCGTTCTTGCTGGTGCTGTTGATGAGGTTCCATTCGGTGTAGTAGTCGACGAACAAACCTTCAGAAAGCGAAGCAGGTACGCTCGACGAACCGGTGA
>JBJEDP010000297.1:0-3167 GCA_051872175.1 Candidatus Limisoma sp. | reverse complement strand
CTAACCGCCTGACCCACAACGAAAACTCATCCCATAAGGGTGAAAGTTGGGTTAACATTTATTTGTACCGAAATTTCTCAAATATTTCGGTACAAAGACACTCATTTTCCAGCCTGCATTATTCATACTGTTCCGTCACGAAAGGGCTAACCGGCAATGCATTAGCGTGAGCACAGCGATGACGATGCGGAATGTAGTAAATCCTACATTCAAAGAGGAAGAGCGAGCATTGCGCTAAGGTGTTGGCAGTTAGTCCTTGCAGTAGGAAAAGTGTGAATAATGCAGGTTATAATTATGCAAAAAAAAGACAATATATAATACGAACCTTGGAGATTAGGCAAGTCTCTTGCTCTACATCTCCAAGGCTCGTATTCAGTCTTTTATTTCACAAACGCCGACTTGGTGACGTCGAAGAGTCCGGTGTCGAGCAGGCGAATGTCGGGAATCACCGGCAGGGCGAGGAACGACAGCGTGATGAACGGGTCGATGTTCGGATTGACGTGCATCGCGTGCGCTTTAGCCTCCAGTCGCGAAATTCCGGCAATGGCATCTTCTACGCTCGCCTCCGACATCAAGCCGCAACAGGTCAGCGGAAATTCGTCGACGACTCGTCCGCCCGACGCTATAACATAGCCGCCGGCAATCTCGCGCAGCCGATTGCATGCCACTGCCATATCCTCAGCGTTGTCGCCCGCACAAATCACGTTGTGCGAATCGTGCGCAACGGTTGTCGCCACCGCGCCGTTGACGATGCCGTAGCCCTTGAGCGGACATATTGCGATGTTGCCGTTCTTGCCGTGACGCTCCACAGTTGCCAACAGGTTATAATTCTTCAGGTTGGATTCAGCCACTTCCACACGCCGGGTAAGCAATTGTCCTTCAACGATTTCGATAGCCGTATACTTCGACGCAGGCTTGAGCGCGAAATTGCCAGCCGTCAGCGAATCGAAGTGCACCGAATTGGCAAACTTCACGTCTTTCTTCACCGTTTCGCTGAAACATTCTTCCGGCGATTTGCCGTCTTTGAGCACGCAATAGATTTCCTTGCAGGCATCGTCGGTAACAACCACGTCGGCAACATAGCCTTCGCGGATATTGCCGCGGTTGGCGAGTCTGTAATAGTTGCACGGATTCAGCGACGCCATGCGCGCCACTTGCGGCCAACTGAAGCCCATCGCCAACGCCATGCGCACGATGTGCGAGATGTGACCCTCTTGGGCGATTGTCGACAGATGCTTGTCGTCGGTGCAGAACGCAAACCGCTTGACATCGAGGTTGTTATCCTTGACGCAACGCAACAAGTCGGCGGCATTGCGCGCGGCACTGCCCTCGCGGATATATATGTTCATACCCTTATTGTAGCGCTTTAGCAAGCCGTCGGCGTCGTAACATTCGTGGTCGTTCGATATGCCGTTAGCCACGTACGCGTCGAGCAACGAGTCGTCCATTCCCGCCGTATGTCCATCGATGGGGCGACCCTTAAACAGCGCCAACTTAGCCATCATTTCCGGCTCGCCGTTTGCCACGTCGACAAACGACATCACCTCGCCGAGCCCCACAACGCGCGGGTCGTCGACAAACGGCTTCATCTGCTCGGCGGTGAAGTGCCCGGCGCCGTTGGTCTCAAACGGAGTTGCCGGAACGCACGACGGCACGACCGTAAACACGCTTATCGGCGAATTGTCGGTCACGTCGAGAAACATCTTGAGTCCCTCAACGCCGGCTACGTTGACCACCTCGTGCGGGTCGGCGATTACCGACGTCGTACCGTGTGGTAGCACAGCCATTCCGAACGTGCGCGGCAGCACCATCGACGACTCGATGTGGACGTGCGAGTCGATGAATCCCGCCGTCACGATTTTGCCCGTGCAGTCAATCACCGTATCGGCTTCCGACTCGTCAACCTTGCCAACCTTGGCAATAAGTCCGTCTCGGATTAACACATCGGCAGCCGTTACCGTCATCGCTTCACTGTCGACCACATTACCGCCACGCAGAAGAATACTGCTTACTTCTTTCTTACCGCTGCATCCTACCAATACCACTATCAATAGGAATGCCCAAAAGATTGTTCCAAACTTTTTCATATATTTATAGATTTATTCATTGTACGATTTTACTTGTCGGGCTCAAATTTAAACGTCTTGTAGTCGAACGCCGAGCCAATGTCGGTTGCGCTGTCGAACGCGAACGTGGCAACCGAATGATAGAGCCGCGACGACGCTGCCGAATAGTATTTCAACACGATTTGCTCCTCGTTGCCGAACTTTCCGGCAATTTCGAGGCGGAACCCGATTCTGCCGTCGTTGAGCACCGTACCCGAAGCCACTGCCCGACATTCGTCGCCGCAGAACGCCGCAAGGAGGTCGTCGGTCGACGCTCGCGGCATCAACTGCTCGTCGACGACGATGTAGGCTTTCATCCTCAACGGTCGCACACCGCTGCAGTCGAAATCAACGCCCAGCGGCGATGTCGTCGACCCGACAACGGTCTCGCCGGCAAACGTCAACGCCGACCGCGATTCGACTATCGCGCCGTGCGCGCTGTAGTACTTCAAGTCGACCGATTCGCCGTCTGCGACGCCTTTCATGCGAATCTCAAACACATCGGCGGCAGCCTCGGTGCGTTCGGCTATGCCCACGCATCGGTCGCCGACAAAAGCGCCAAGGATATCGCCGTCGGTCTGATAGTTGGCAAGCGGTTCACCGACTCGGAAGTAAGCAACCATACTACCCTGCGGCTCGAAACTCAGCGTCACGGGATTGTCCGCGCTTCCAATCACGGCATCGTAGTCGTCGACGCTGATTTCGTTTTTGCTAACATAGATTTCGTGCATTTGCGCACTGTAATACTTGAATCGCAGCCGTTCCGACTTGTCGGCAGCCATCACAAGCAGATGATAGACGCCGCCGTCGATCGCTTTGACGATGCTGCGACAATCATTGCCGACGAAGGCTGCAATCTCGTCGCCTGCCGACGGCGTAAACGGCAGTGCGTTTGCGCTGAGTGCAACGTATGCCGAGCCGACACACGGATAGCGTCCCGAGCGCTCGAACGCCGGACGAACCGGCTTACTCGCCGTGCCGTAGATTTTGTCGACTTCGTAGCGAATCGCGTCCGACTCATACAGCCGCTTCTGACTGCTGCTATAGTAGAACAGCGTCACG
>JBJEDP010000296.1:0-3173 GCA_051872175.1 Candidatus Limisoma sp. | reverse complement strand
GAACTTAAAGACACCTTGCGGACAAGCCTCGCTCTTACTCGCCTTGAAGGTGTTCGTTTTGTCCCCGACAGCGTTTCGATTATGGCACCCGTCGAACCTCTCGTACAAAAACTCTCGCTTGTGCAAGTCGTGCCAATTAACGTACCCGAAGGGACGCGACTCATCACATTCCCATCGCTCGTCAAAGCTTCCTATTTCATTCCGATAAGTTGCTACGATTCAGTGAATAAGTACAAACTAACGGCAACCGTCGACTATTCCGATATCCATGCCGGACAACGTACATTGCCGCTCCGCATCGACCGAGCTCCCGAAATAATGCGTAACGTAACTTTAACCACCGACAGCGTGGAGTTTATCGTCGAACGGCTATGAAAAGAATTGCAATAATAGGAGGTATCGGTAGCGGAAAAAGCGTTGTGTCGCGCTTGTTGACGCTTATGGGGTATCCCGTATACGACTGCGACAGCAACGCCAAACGATTGATGGACGAGTCGGAGGATATCCATCGAGGACTTGTCGACATTTTCGGTCCTCGAGCAGTTACTCCCGACGGAATAGACCGTACCTATATTGCATCGATTGCTTTTAACGATACCGAAAAATTGAGCAGACTAAATGCCTTGGTCCATCCGGCAGTGCTGTACGATTTCGACTGCTGGGCACGACGAAGCGGCGAAATCGTTTTTGTCGAAACCGCAATACTCGCGGAAAGCGGTATGTCGAAGTCGGTAGATGCCGTATGGAGCGTTGAAGCGCCGTTGGAAGTCCGCGTAGAGCGCGTTATGGCGCGTAACGCCATGTCGCGCGATGACGTCCTGCGAAGAATTTCATCGCAAGCAGCCACAATCCCCGACGAAATCACTTCGGTAACGCATCTGACGAACGATGGCAGGCGCGCACTAATCCCGCAAATCGTCGCCGCAATCCAACAAGAACGCCGGCACTAAGCAACAAAACAGCGCATAAACTGCGCCTAACCGATGCTATTCGTTTGAAAATTCCACATTTAGGCTTGCGTAATTCAAAAAAAATGCCTACCTTTGCACCGCTTTTAGAGTACCGTGTGATGGGAAATTAAGCAACAATAAACTTAATTTTGAGTAACACAAAAACAAAACAGAATGAAAACATTCCAATTATCAGCTAAGCCAAGAACAGAAATTGGCAAGAAAGCAGCAAAAGGCTTGCGCAAAGAAGGATTTATTCCTGTAGTAATGAACGGTGGCGAAGTAGTAGAATTGCCTTACAACGGCAAGCTCGGAGCCGGACAAGAAGTTATCGAAACTGTCAATAACAAAGGCGTTTTAGTAACAAACCTTAAAGTGACAGTTGACGATGTTCGCAAACTCATCTACACTCCCGACGTTTTTGCTATCGAACTCGATATCGAAGGCACAAAGAAAATGGCTGTGCTCAAGGAAGTTCAATTCCACCCGGTAAAAGAAGAGATTCTCCACATCGACCTTCTCGAAGTGAGCGAAGACAAGCCGGTTACTATCGAAGTGCCTGTTAAAATCGAAGGTCACGCTGTCGGTGTTAAAGCCGGTGGTAAATTGAACCTCTCGATGAAGAAAATCAAAGTTAAAGCAGTCTACACTAATATCCCCGAACGCGTTGTTGTCAACGTTGACGCTCTCGAACTCGGCAAAACTATCCAAATCGGCGACCTCCACTACGACGGTCTCGAATTGGTTAACGCTAAAAACGCTGTCGTTTGCGCCGTTCAATTGACTCGTGCCGCTCGTGGTAACCAAGCTGAAGAAGCTAAATAATTTGTAAATGAAGTACTTAATTGTCGGTTTGGGTAATATTGGTCCCGAATACCAAAATACTCGCCACAATATAGGATTTATGATATTGGATGCCCTCGCTAAGGCATCCAATATCACTTTTAGCACAAATCGTTATGGCGATACGGCTGAGATGAGAATCAAGAATCGACAACTCTTGCTCCTCAAGCCATCGACCTACATGAATTTGAGCGGAAATGCCGTGCGCTATTGGCTTGAGAAAGAGAATATTCCCGTGGAAAATTTGCTCATTCTTGTCGACGATTTATCGCTCCCGTTGGGCACCGTCCGTCTTAAAGCTAAAGGCAGCGACGGAGGGCATAACGGACTGAAAAGCATCGCCGAGATGATTGGTACTCAGGCTTATCCTCGTCTGCGCTTCGGCATCGGCAACGATTTCCCGAAAGGCTGTCAGATTGATTATGTACTTGGCGAATTTAACGACGACGATAAGGCGATTCTCGACGAACGTATAAAAATTGCAGTCGACGCAATTCGGAGTTTCTGCCTCGCAGGTTTACCTTTGACAATGAACCAATTCAACAACAAGTAAATGGATAAAGACGTAAGAATCGACAAATGGCTTTGGGCTACGCGTATCTTTAAAACTCGGACAATTGCAACCGATGCTTGCAAAAAAGGCAGAGTCACTATCGGCGGAATGAATGTCAAGCCTTCCCGTCCGATAAAAGTCGGTGAAATAGTCGATGTCCGTAAGCCGCCAATCACTTATTCTTTCCGCGTCAAAGATCTCGCGGAGAATAGGATGGGGGCTAAACTCGTGCCCAACTTCTTGGAAAACGTCACCGCACCCGAGCAATATGAACTGCTCGAAATGTCGCGTATTAGCGGTTTTATTAACCGACAAAAAGGCTTAGGCAGACCAACAAAAAAAGACAGCAGGGAACTGTCAAAATTTACCGACAACATTTACTCGTTTAGCGAAACCGATTTCGACTTCGACGATTCATTCTTCGACGACTAGCCTGCATTATTCATGCAATTCCGTTATGAAAGGACTAACCGGCATGCATTAGCGTGAGACCGGCGATGACGATACAAGATGTAGTAAATCCTACCTTTAAAGAGGAAGAGCGAGCATTGCACTAAGGTGTTGACAGTTAGCCCTTGCAGTAGGAATGGTATAAATAATGCAGGCTAGAACTAATAGCTTGTTCGGGAAATATACAGAGAGCAGTGGTTGTATCATCAGCCGCTGCTCTATTATTTTGTAACGATAAAACAAATCATTCGCTATCGTTGTGCCGCGCAGAGCGTTGGCATTATGGATACAAGCCTTGCAAATCTTGTGCAAATCGAACAATAAGGTTAACTTAGCGGATGATGAACAAGGACAAGCGAAATGGGTTGACGACCATT
>JBJEDP010000295.1:0-3173 GCA_051872175.1 Candidatus Limisoma sp. | reverse complement strand
GATAGTTATCCTTCAGCGCCGCAACGACTCGCCCACCCTTCATCGCCGGTCTATTCTGCTATCGAAAACAATTCTTTGGCGTACGGCGTCAGGCATTTCTGCGAGAAAAACTCGTAGAACGGAATGCGCGCAACCACCTCGCCCTGGGCGTAGCAAGCCACCTCGTAGGGGTTGTAGATAAACGTGATGGAATATTCGTCGATAGCGAAATTGTCGGTCAAATCAATCAGCGAATAGTCGATGCAATTATCTTCCGTGCCGTAGTCCGCCTCAATCTGCGATTTGATAAGTTCGAGCAACTTGTCGCGGTCGGCAATCAAGTCGTCGAGCATAATTACCTTTTCGCGCTGCAAGTCGTAGCAAACCGTCTGGCGGCTCTCCAAACCATGCGCGGCACCGAGCATATAATTCGACAGAGCAATGTTGAACGTATATACTCGTTCGCCCATGTAGGAAGGCGTCACGTTAATCGAAAGATACGAACTATATTCTTGGGGAATCGAATCAATCTCCTCCTGAGTCACCGACGGCACGTCTTCGTAGAAAATCGGTTGCTTCAGGCGAGTCGCCACAGCCGTTTCGATGTCGTTAATCGTGTCGTTGAACGCCAAGGTAACGATTTCGCGCTGCAACGCCGCGGGCTCCTTGCCACGCAACTTCTCGGGCCACTCAATGAAGATTCGCACCTCGCTGTAAGGCTCGAACTCCGAATCGAAGCGCAGACTGTCGGGCAGATTCTGCTTGTAATAATGATGTTCGTTGATGTTGGTAAACACCGATGTGCGTTCGTCGGTCTGCTGTTGACTGCACGCAGCCAGCAACAACGCTACTACCGTTAGCAAAAATAGATTCCTTTTCATCTCGTTTTCGTTTAGAGCCTGTTTCATAAGAAATGTTAATAAATGAGGTCGCAGATTTTTGAATGATTTTTGTCCTGAACTGAAGGAGCTTAGCGAGCTAAGTGACTGAAGTAAAGGGCAAAAAGCAACAAAAAGATGCGATGCTTTAGTAATATTTATGTTTTTTATATTTGACATTTTTATTATATTTCTTTAATTTCTTTAACTTGTCTTTCAGCCTGCTCTGCCATTCATTGGCATCTTTGTCCGTGCTTAACGGTTATGTGGCTCGCCACACGCCCTTATAAGCACGAACAAACCTGCTCAATGACTGACAGCCTCATTGTTTAACATTTCTTATGAAACAGGCTCTTAGTTGTGCAAAAGTAATATATTAATGAACAAAATGAAAGTAAAAAAAGTTTTTTTTAGAGGATAGATACGGGGGTACGATTTCAAAAAAATGACTATATTTGCAGTTCAGGCTACAAGAAAGAAATGAGAATAGTAGTACAACGAGTAAAAGAAGCATCCGTGGCAATCGACGGCACGATAAAGTCGTCGATAGGCGTTGGCATGATGATACTTGTCGGCGTGGAAGAAGCCGATACCGCCGACGACGTTGAATGGCTGGCGAAAAAAGTAATCGGCATGCGCATTTTCAACGATTCCGAAGGGGTGATGAACCTGCCGATAAGCGCTGTCGACGGCGATATCCTCGTGGTGAGCCAATTTACTCTCCACGCCTCCACGCGCAAAGGCAATCGCCCGTCGTACATTCGCGCGGCGCGCCCCGAAACGGCTATTCCGCTCTATCGCGCTTTTATCGACGCTCTCAACGCACAACTGCCACGCCCCTGCGGCGAAGGTACTTTCGGCGCCGATATGCAAGTGGCGCTCGTCAACGACGGCCCCGTTACAATTATTATTGACTCAAAACTTAGAGAATAACGATGACGCTCCGCGAAGCACAACAAGCTGTCGATAAGTGGATTAAAGAATACGGCGTTCGCTACTTCGACGAAATGACCAATATGGCGATTCTTACCGAGGAAGTCGGCGAGGTGGCTCGCATCATGGCGCGCCGCTACGGCGAACAGTCGGCAAAAGAAGGCGAACGGCTCGACCTGGCTGACGAACTCGCCGACGTTCTGTGGGTGCTCATGTGCATTGCAAATCAAACCGGAGTCGACCTGACCGACGCTTTAGCTAAAAACATCGAGAAAAAAACTTCTCGCGACAAACAAAGACACAAAAATAACGTAAAACTTAAATCATAAAATTATGTCAGAAAACATCCAAGACAAGTACCGTCAAGTACTCAATGAGAGTAAAGTGAGCGGCGACGACGCAGCCGTAACAGCCGCTGTTGCCGACATTTTGGCAAAGCATTTCGACGAAAACAACAACGTCGACGTCTATAAAACTTGCTTCAACGCTATCGACCTCACCAAACTCAACTCTACCGACACCGTCGAAAGCATCACGAAGATGGTAGAGCGCGTCAACGCTTTCGAAGAAGAATATCCCGAACTGCCCAACGTGGCTGCCATCTGCACCTACCCCAACTTCGCCGTTGTGGTCAGCGGCGCACTGGAAGTGAGCGGCGTCGACACCGCCGTCGTTGCCGGTAGCTTCCCCTCGTCGCAGACTTTCGTAGAAATCAAAACCGCCGAAACAGCGTTGGCTGTAAAAGACGGCGCTAACGAAGTCGACATCGTGTTCAACCTCGGTCTCTACTACGGCGGCAACTACGAAGAACTCGCCGACGAAATCTCGGAAATAAAAGTGGCTTGCGGCGATGCTCGCCTCAAAGTAATCCTCGAAACAGGTGCACTCGTGCGCGCTGAAGACATTCGCAACGCGTCGATTCTGTCGATGTATGCCGGCGCCGACTTCATCAAAACATCGACCGGAAAGGTATATCCCGGAGCGAGCCTCGAGGCGGCTTACGTGATGTGCCAAAGCATCAAAGAATACTACGAAAAGACCGGACGCAAGGTAGGTTTCAAGGTTAGCGGCGGCGTTTCGACCACCGACGACGCAGTGAAATACTATACACTCGTCAAAGAAATCCTCGGCGAGGAGTGGCTCAACAACAACTACTTCCGCATCGGCACCTCCCGCGCCGCAAACCTCATCCTCAGCTCTATCTTGGGCAAAGAAGTGAAGTTCTTCTAAGAGAGGCTGCTTGCGCAGAGGTTAATATCTGATTATCAACAAATTGTAGGGTCGCGCCTCGGTGCGACCGAGCAGGCGAGGCTGTGACTATACTACCCCTGCCGTGTCGAAGATACGGCAGGGGTGGCTGTGCCGGAGGTACAGCAGTCGTGG
>JBJEDP010000294.1:0-3176 GCA_051872175.1 Candidatus Limisoma sp. | reverse complement strand
CGAACATAGGCTCGAGCGGTGCGTAGACCATAGCGGCGCGGATGGGGAATTGCCCGATGTTGAGTGTCTTGTAGACGTTATAGTCGATGGCGGCGCCGTTGAGCGTTATCTTGGGGATACACGCTGTGGTTGCCAGGGCTAAAAATATGTATGTAAGAAGTCGTTTTATCATAATTCGGCGTTTTCTAATCCGTATTCTTTGATTTTGCGGTAGAGCGTTCGCTCCGAAATTTTGAGTTCGCCGGCAGTTTTGCGGCGGTTGTTTCCGTTGCGTTCGAGTGCTTTGCGAATCAGCTCGCGTTCGCTGTCTTCGAGCGATAGGGTTGTGTCGGTAACGTCTTCGACGATGTGCTGCGTGTAGTCGCTGTGGTTCATCATTGACGGCAGTTTCGTGTCGGCGCCGGTAGTCGGCGTGTGATGTTTGATGAGCACGGGCAGGTTGTTGCTGCCGGCTTCGGCATTGTTGCCGTGCATCAGGGTGTAGACCTTTGCTTTGAGGTCTTCGAGTTCGCGGTTGATTTGCAAAATCATCTTGAGGAGCATTTCGCGCTCTTGCTCGTAGGTAGAGCCCGACGGTGTTGCTGTCTGAGTGGCTACGGCGCTCGTGAATCCCTCGAAATCAGGCAGATATTTGCGCACTTGCAGCGCGTTGAGGGTGTTGCCCGACTCGAAGAGGCTAATCTGCTCGACCACGTTCTTAAGCTGGCGCACGTTGCCGGGCCACGGGTAGTTGAGCAGTTCGGCTTTCGCCGAGTCGTCGAGAACTACGCCTTCGGTGCGGTAGCGGTTGGCGAAATCGCCGGCAAACTTTCGGGTGAGCAACAGTATGTCGTCGCCGCGGTCGCGTAGAGCAGGAACGATGATGGGAATGGTCGAAAGACGGTGGAACAGGTCTTCGCGGAATTTCCGCTCGGCGACGGCTTTACGCAGGTCGACGTTGGTGGCGGCGATGATGCGCACGTTCGACTTTTGAACGACCGACGAGCCGACTTTGATGTATTCACCGTTTTCGAGAATACGCAGAAGTCGTGCCTGTGTCGGCATGGGAAGCTCGGCAACTTCGTCGAGAAAAATCGTTCCGCCGTTGGCTTCTTCGAAGTAACCCTTACGGGCGGCAACGGCGCCGGTAAATGCGCCTTTTTCGTGGCCGAAAAGCTCGGAATCGATGGTGCCTTCGGGGATTGCGCCACAGTTGACGGCGATATATTTGTTGTGCTTACGCGAACTGTTGTCGTGAATGATTTTCGGAAAAAACTCCTTGCCGGCGCCGCTTTCACCGTTGATGAGCACCGACAGGTCGACCTTCGCGGCGAGCAGAGCGCGGCAAATGGCGTCGTTGAGCGGCTCGGAATTGCCAATGATGCCGAATCGCTGTTTGGTTGCTAATATTTCCTTATCGTTATTCATAATGTCTCGCAAAAGTACGCAAAAACTTCGACAATATAGCTTGTTGGCTGGTGAAAGTTTGTGAAAACGCCCCGAAATCGAATTGCTAATATATAATAAGGTGTAAAATGTGCGACTGCCGAAGAAAAATTTCGAAAAAATAATCAACAATTTTGCCAAACCGAATAAAAGTTGTACCTTTGCGCACCGATTATATCCAAAAAGCGTTTTGTCATGTCGTCGTTGCCGAAGCTTTTGGCCGGGTGGAAGCAGCGAGCGTGACTTATGTGATTAATTATTAAACAATTATTAAAAGTGGATACTTTAAGTTACAAAACAATTTCAGCGAATGCTGAGACAGCAAACAAGCAATGGGTTGTTGTAGACGCAACAGACCAACCCCTTGGCCGCTTGTGCGCAAAGGTAGCAATTATCTTGCGCGGCAAGAACAAGCCGAACTTTACACCGCACGCAGACTGCGGCGACAATGTAATCATTATCAATGCCGACAAGGTAAAATTGACCGGCAAGAAGTGGACCGACCGCATCTATTTGTCGTATACCGGCTATCCCGGCGGACAACGCGAAACTACTCCCGAAACATTGATGAAGAAATCGCTCAACAAACACGTAAAACCGGGCATTCACCCGTTGTTTGTGAAGGTGATGAAGGGTATGCTTCCGAAGAACCGTCTCGGTCGCCGTTTGATTGAGAATATGCACGTTTACAATGGTTCGGAGCATCCGCATGCCGCTCAGAACCCGACAGTTATTGACATCAACAAGGTAAAATAAATTGAGGTATGGAACAAATTAATGCAACAGGTCGTCGTAAAGCGGCTATCGCCAGAGTATTCGTTACTGAAGGTACAGGCGTTATCACTATCAACAAACGCACTTTGGAGTCGTATTTCCCAAATCCTATCCTCCAATTTATCGTTAAGCAACCGTTGGAACTTCTTGGTGTAACCGAGAAATACGATATTAAGGTAAACCTCGTAGGTGGCGGTTTCACCGGACAAGCAGAGGCTCTTCGTTTGGGCATCGCTCGCGCTTTGGTGAAAATCAACGCAGAAGACAAACCCGCACTTCGTGCTGCAGGCTTCGTAACTCGCGACCCGCGTGCCGTTGAGCGTAAGAAACCGGGTCGTCCGAAGGCTCGTAAGAGATTCCAATTCAGCAAACGTTAATATTTGTGCGAATCTCTATTTAGTGTTTAGTATCCAAATCGTCAAGACCAGCATGCGGCGCGTCGCCGTGTCCCGCTACTCGACGATTGAATTTAGCAGAACGTAAACAAAAACAAAAAACAATTATGTCAACACCTAATTTTGAACAACTCCTCGAAGCAGGTTGCCATTTCGGCCACTTGAAACGCAAATGGAATCCTGCAATGGCTCCGTATATCTTTATGGAGCGCAACGGTATCCACATCATCGACCTTTATAAGACTGCAGCTAAGCTCGAAGAAGCCGCTGCCGCTTTGAAGAATATCGCTAAATCGGGCAAAAAAGTGCTCTTCGTAGCTACTAAGAAACAAGCTAAGCAAGTTGTTGCCGACAAGGCTACTTCGGTTAACATGCCGTACGTTATCGAACGTTGGCCGGGCGGTATGCTCACCAACTTCCCGACAATCCGTAAGGCTGTCAAGAAGATGACCAACATCGACAAGATGACTAAAGACGGAACTTTCGACAACTTGTCGAAGCGCGAACGTCTCCAAATCACTCGTCAACGTGCAAAACTCGAGAAGAACCTCGGTTCTATCGCCGACCTTAACCGCCTCCCCT
>JBJEDP010000293.1:0-3197 GCA_051872175.1 Candidatus Limisoma sp. | reverse complement strand
GTTCGCAGCGCCGACGGTAAGCCGTTCTCTTGCCGACTCACCACGTTTATGATGAAAATTGCCATCAACAAAAATCGCGAACTCGTACGCTCCGACGAGCATTTGGAGTCGCTCGACGATGTCAATGCCCGACCCGCGGTCGAAGAAGCCGCCGAATATCCTTTCTCCGACGAGCCCGACGAATTGTTGATTCGCGAAATCGTCGCCTCGACTATCGCCGACATGTCGGAAAGATGCCGACAAGTGTTGACGCTTTTCTACTACAAACAGAAGAATCTCGACGAAATTCTCGACATTATGCCTTCTTTCGAAAGCAAAGACGCGCTGAAAACGCATAAACACAAATGCATGACGCGCCTCAAAGAGATTGCGCTCGAAACTTATAATTCCTATCTAAATTCTTAGACAATGACTGACAATCACGACATACAAGACCGAGTCGACCGATACCTGCTCAACCGCATGAGCGAGGCTGAACGCGCTGAGTTTGAACAACAGATGCGCGACGACAAAGAGCTCCGCGAACAGGTTAACTTTACGCGTATCGTCAAGACCGAACTCGCCGACCGCGCCCGTCTCGAAGAGATGATGCAGCGCTGCGACGACAGCCGCCGACGGCAACACATCTTGCGCCGACGCAAAATCGTTTGGTTGACAACGTCGCTGAGCGCAGCCGCCGTCGTTGCTCTCGGAGTGTTCTTCTCTTGGAACGGCAACGACCGAATTGTGCCTAAGGTTTCGACCGCAGGCTCCGAAATTGCGTTCCGCGGAAGCAGCACGTCGGCTGACGTTGCCTCGCTAATCAACTCCGGAAAATACGAGGAGGCACTGGCTACGGTCGATTCGCTCAAGACCGTACTCGACAATTATAACGCCGAAATTGCCGCCGACACTTGCATCGCCGACGACGAACGGCAATACCGTCTTACAGAGTCGACTAAAGAAGCCGACCGACTCGACTGGCTTCGCGCTAACGCCCTCATCGGTTTGGGCAAAACTGACGAAGCGGCTGCAATACTTTTGCGCCTGCGCTCCGGTCAGTCGGACTACGCAAACCAAGCCGACTCACTTTATCAACTTATCAAATGAACAAAATATTAACCATCATCACGATAGCCGCGCTTGCATGCGGCTTCGTCGGATTTGCCAACAACGCACCCGACAACAATCCCGACAGCGCCGAAGAAATCTACAAAAAAAGCAAAACTCTGCTTTACAAACACGATTACACCAATGCAGAAACCTACCTCAGCCAAGCCTTGCAACTATATCTGCAAGCCGGCGACAAACGCAGCGCAGGTGTGGTATACAGCAAACTCGGCGACTTGTATAAATATAAAGAATTGTACGGCAAATCTGCCGAATTCTACCTCAAATCGTTTGAGATTGGCAAAGAGGTTGCCGACTCAACAACAATGCTCAACGCATCAGAAGACCTTGTCAAGGTTTATACCAACCTCGGGAATGTCACCGAAGCCTATCGCTTCGACGAAATCTACACCGAACTCGTCGAAAAGAGCGACGATGCCGACTATAAAATCAAATTCTTCGTCGACCGTCACAATCAAGCATTCAAGCAAGCCAACTACGACGTCGCCGAAGCATGGCTTCGCCGCATCGAACCGCTGATTCGCGAGGCAAGCGACTCCACATACCGACGACAATCATATCTATACAACCTCGGACGCGTTTACGAATACCGTAAAGACTACGACACCGCCGAAAAATATCTCCTTCAAGCGGTTAAAGTCGACCCCTCAACTCGCATGATTTACACCGACTTGATTAGTCTATATCGTTACAAAGGCGACAAGGAGAAATGCTATGCGGCAATCGACAGCCTCGATAAATACACACCAAAAGACGGAAAATACCCGGAGTCTTCGTTTTATATGATAAGCGCAATTCACAAACGCGCATTCGGCGACTATGCCGAAGCACTCGACGATTTCAAGAAAAGTTATGACATTCGCTTTAAAAATACCGGACCGAAAACGCAAGATGCATTAGATATTCTCGAACTGACGATTCGCACGGAAATGGACTTGAAGCGTTTCGACGATTGCGCCGACCACTACAAACAACTCACTGAATACTACAAAGAAATCTACGGCGCCGACCATCTCAATTATGCTCAAAAACTGATAGCGTCAGCCAATGTACAAGCCTACGCCGGGCGCTTTGACGCCGGCGCCGCCGATTTTGCTCGCGCCGCCGACATCCTTCGCGCTGCCGTCCGCCGACAGATGCCTTACGCTTCCGTCGGCTCAAAACACGAATTCTGGAACTACTCGACCAATCTGCTGAGCAATATGCCTAACTTCGGGCTCGCTGCCGGACAAAAACAAAACGAATTTACCCGCTCTTGCTTCGACGCAACATGCCTCACTAAGGCGTTCCTCCTCGATTCGGAGCGCTCCACGCTCGACCTTATCCGCCAAAACGGAACCGAGAAAGACCTCGACGACTTTACGGAAATTACTAAAATCAACACCCGGATTAAGGACCTCAGCCGTAACATCAAAGACAACGCCGACTCGATTGCAATCCTCAACGACCGTAAAACCGAACTCGAGCACGACCTAACCCGACGCTGCAAAACCTACGGCGACATCACCGACTTCTTTGACATCGACTACTATAAGATTCGCAACGCACTCCGCCCCGGCGAGGTGCTCTTCGACTTCTCCGACGCTCTTGCCCCAAATAAAAAACTGCTCTACACGCTCTTCGTCGTCAATAGCACGCAGCAATATCCATTGCTCAAAAAAGCATTCACCCAACAGCAACTCGACTCGATTTCGGCGACCAATCCCTACGACTACTACGACGCCGAGCGCTCCGCAAAGTTGCTCAAACTCGTTTGGGACCCCATAAAAGATTACGCCACCGAAGGTTCGACGGTCTACTACGTGCCGTCGGCTCACATGTCGAACATGCAAATCGAATCGCTCACGCTCCCCGACGGTAGCCTTCTGAGCGACCACTACAACTTCGTGCGACTCTCGTCGGCTCGGCAAATCACGCGACTCAACAAAACCATCGACATATCGTCGAAAACCACGGCGCACCTCTACGGCGGCATCGACTATTTCTCCAACGCCGACAGCCTGCGACTCGTGGCAAGCCGTTATGCTCCGATGCCGCAACTCGCATGCCGAGGCGACCTGCGCGGCGATTCCGTATTCTATAACCTC
>JBJEDP010000292.1:0-16812 GCA_051872175.1 Candidatus Limisoma sp. | reverse complement strand
GATCTTTGTTGATTAATAGAATGTTATCGCCCCGCCGTGCGGGTTCGTCAGGCTATCAACAAATCGGAGGAGCGCGAGTGCCGAAATGCGAAACACTACGGACAACGGGGCTCGACGGCGCGTTGCAGCAAATCACATCGACAACCGCATCCACCGGTCGGAGGTCGACCTTTTCGGCATCGTCGATAAAAACAAAGCTATTGAGATGCGCGATGTCGTAGACCGCCTGCTTGTCGGCATGATGCGCCGAGGCGAACGGGTGCGAGTGCCATACGCGAGCGTTATCGACAATATGATAGTGCAAAAACAACGTGCTGCCGCAATACAGTTCGCACACGGCAAACAGCATCATGAGCGCCACGAGGCGTTGTTTTATGTTTAAATTTCGTTGCACCTCTTTGTAGTTTGGAGCGCAAAGGTACTAAAAATCAACGTATTTGAAAAGCGCAAGCCGAAATTCCGCCCAAAACAGAGCAATAATTCATAGAATTTGAGTACTTTTGTGGCTAAAATGGAAAGTATGAAAAAGACAATTTTACTTATGGCATCCGCCGCCGCACTTTTCTCATGCGGCAACGGCAATGAATATAAAGTAAGCGGAACCGTAGAAGGCTCCGCCGAGGAGAAACTTGTGCTGCAACGCCCCGTACAGGGAGCATGGCTGACCGTCGACACCATCGAGACCGGTAAAGACGGCAAGTTTGAATTCAGCAACCCGGCGCCAAACTTCCCGGAAGTGCTCCGTCTGGGCAGAAACGGCAAGTATATCTACTTCCCCATCGACAGCATCGACCGAATCACCATCAAAGCCGACACGGCAACGTTCGACACGTCGTATCGCCTCGCCGGTTCGACCAACGCCGTATGGATGATGCAAGTCGACAGCATCTCGCGCACGTTGGCAGGCAAGCAAGGCGACGCTGCGGCTTTTGAAGCGGCAAAACGTCAACTCGCAGGACGAATCCTCGAAGACCCGTCGAGCATCGTGGCATACTACACCGTCAACAAGATTATCGGCAACGAGCCGCTTTTCTCTATAGCCGACAAAGCTGACGTACGCGTCATCGGCGCCGTTGCCAACGCTTACAACAACGACAAGCCCGGCGACCCGCGCACCGAATTGCTTAAGGCAATGTTCTTCACCGGACGTCGTCAGACGGCTGAGCCGACGGCACCGCGCGACACCATCTACGCCGACCAAAAGCAATATATCGACATCGACCTTATCGACAAAGCAGGACGCCACAACAAGCTCAGCGACGTTGCCGGACACGGCAAAGTGGTGCTGCTCAACTTCACGACCTACCTCGCCGACGAGTCGCCCGCACTCAACGCTCTGCTCGCCGAAATCTATCGTCAGCACTCGGCAGCGGGATTTGAAATCTACCAAGTAGGCTACGACGAAAACGAATTCAGCTGGAAAAACGCAGCGAAAAACCTGCCGTGGACAACCGTCTACGACCCGTCGGGACTTCAGTCGCATCTGCTGTTGCGATACAACATCGGCACCCTGCCGGCGATATTCATCATCAACCGCAAAGGCGAAATCGTTGAGCGCGTTACCGAAATCGACAAGTTGAAATCGACCGTGGCTAAATATATTTAAACAGACACTTGGTCGTTTAAGTATTTTTATTAACAAAAAAGTGCAAAAACACGAAATAAACAATTACCTTTGCACCTTGAAAATAATAACAAACGTAAAATAAATGGATAAACTAAGTTATGCACTCGGCATGAGTATGGGCCACAACTTCAAAGGCTCCGGCATCAAAGAGATTAACGCTGAAGACTTTAAAAACGGAGTGGCAGCAGTCTACGACGGCGCAAAACCCGAAATGACCTACGACGAAGCCAAACGCATCATACAAGAATATTTCGAAGGACTGCAAGCCGAGCTCGACAAACAAGCAGCGGAAACGGCTGCACAGAACAAGCAAATCGGCGAAGCCTTTTTGACGGAAAACGCCAAGCGCGACGGCATCCAAGTAACCGCCAGCGGACTTCAATATGAAGTGCTCGAAAGCGGCAACGGCGACAGCCCGGAAGCAAAAGACCGCGTCGAAGTACACTACACGGGTAAGCTCATCGACGGCACCGTGTTCGACAGCAGCGTAGAGCGCGGCGTGCCGGCAACGTTCGGCGTTACGCAAGTAATTCCCGGCTGGGTTGAAGCCCTTCAGTTGATGCACGAAGGCGACAAATGGCGCCTCTACATCCCCTCCGACCTCGCCTACGGTCAGCAAGGCGCCGGCGGCATAATCGGTCCCAACTGCACGCTCATCTTCGACGTTGAGCTGCTCAGAGTTATCAAATAGCAATTCATTAAAAAAATTTCAACAATAAATTTTCAAAAAAAAGCAATGAAAAAATTATTCGTTATCGTTTGCGCTGCTACAATGATGGTAGCAAGCACAAGTTGCAAAGGTGGCGTAACAAGCGACCTTAAGTCACAAGAAGACTCATTGGCATACTACTTCGGAGAAATGTGGGGTAATGGTGTCGGTTCAGAGATGAAAAACGACCCGGAAGGCAAAACAATGGACAAAGCCGAAATCCTCAAGGGTATCGAAACCGTTTTGGCATGCGACACTACACAAAAGGCGTACATCATGGGCTTGCAAATCGGTATGCAATTGAACAACATCACCCAACAACTTTCCAAACAAGATAGCATCGACATCGACAAAGCTAAACTTTACGCAGCATTCAAGGCAGCCTTTACAAAAGACTCTATCGGCTCACCGCAAGAAGCTCAAGAAAAAGTTATGGCTCTCATCGACCAAATCAAAACCGCTCGTTTGGAAAAATCGCCCGAAGCAATCGCTAACAAGAACGCCGGCGAACAATTCATCGCAAACTTGATTAAGAAAGACCCGAGCCTCAAAAAGACTCAAAGCGGCCTCGTCTACAAAGTGATTGAAGAAGGTTCAGGCACAACCATCAAGGCTTCCGACCGCGTTAAAGTTAAATACGTTGGTAAGCACATCGACGGCACTGAATTCGACAACAGCGGCGACGAAACTCGCACATTCTCGCCCGCAGGCGTTATCCCGGGCTTCAGCGAAGGTCTTCTCATGATGAAACCGGGTGCTCACTACATCCTCTACATCCCCGCAGAACTCGGCTACGGCTTGAAAGGTCAACCGATGGGCGGCATCAAATCGAACGAAACTCTTATCTTCGACGTTACTCTCGTTGGTGTTGAAGAAGAGGCAGCTGCTAACTAATCGGTTCTCGGAATAATCAAACTAAACCATAAAAGGCAGTAGACCGCTCGTGTTTACTGCCTTTTTCATACTAAACAATTATGCCACTCATTCACATAATCGAAGACGACGAATTGGGCAGAATTTCGGTCTACACGCACAGCGGTAGCCGGAAGGTGTCGATTTGCAAATCGCCGGACAATTTCTTCTCGTTCAAAGCAGTCATCCCGAGCGAAAAATATCTCGACAACCTCAAAGAGATAATTAAACGCGAGCGCGAATCGCTAAAGACACTATACCAAACGTTTACGAAAGACCGCGTCGACGAGACGTTTGCAATCGAAAGCGACTTA
The DNA here is from genome assembly GCA_051872175.1 of Candidatus Limisoma sp. Taxonomy (GTDB): domain Bacteria; phylum Bacteroidota; class Bacteroidia; order Bacteroidales; family Muribaculaceae; genus Limisoma. Next base: position 13,250 of record JBJEDP010000292.1, on the reverse strand, counting down.
TTCAAGCTGCGGATGAAACTCGACACCTACAACGGCAGAGAACACATTTGGCGCGAGAACGACGGAACTTATCTGCTCTACTACAACAAAGAGACGAACTTCGACGACGAACTCACGCAATTGGAGATGGAAGGCCTCGTGGTTCGTGCTATCAGGCTAGAAGCGAGCCATGTTCTTCCAAAAATCATTAGGGAATTAGCCAACACCATAGGCGCAAAAGTAACGAATATCAAAATAACAAAAGCACAAAGCCGATGGGGCTCTTGCTCGTCGACGGGCACCATTAGCCTCAGCTGTTTTCTTGTGACGTTGCCCGTAGACCTCATCAAATTCGTGATTATCCACGAGCTAAGCCACACCTTCGAGATGAACCATAGCAGCCGATTTCACGAGATTGTCGACAAGCTGACAGGCGGCAGAGAAAAAGATTTCGAAAAACGCCTCAAGCAATATCATACCAACATCTACACGGCATCGAACCGCAACCGCTCCGACAAATAAGACAGACATCCGAATTTGGCAACTATTATTTTTTATCACCCTCCCCTACCCATCGAATGCTTATATCTCAGACTTACATACCCAATCACCATTTGTGCGAATAAAACCATTTTCTTTAGTATCGGTAAAAAAAATCGCCGGATAGTACAATTTGGAATAATTTGGAATTCTTAATCAAACTTAGTATAGGTTATATTTGCAAAACAAATATCCCGACTTTAACACTTACAAAACGAAACAACCCTTATGTACAAAGGCGGGAAGCCATGTCAATAAGGGTCGAAGTATGTAGCACCGGATTTGGAGTTCTCGTCGTTAACTTTTTTAATCTATAAAACCCCATAAAACGCCTATGTATTACGCCGTTTTATGGGGTTTTATAGTTTAAGAACGTCATCGATGCCGACCATTCATATATGCAAGACGAGAAGTCGCTTGAGGCATGGACATTCATCTGCATGATTGCGCTACAGTGGCACTACGACTTGAGCGAACGACTCAAAAAAGCGGAACTCAACAACCGTCATGCGCCGATGGACATAGTGCGAAGCCTCAGTCGCTTCCGCACAGTAAGAGTAGATCGGAAATGGCTATCGGCAGAAGTGATGAAGAAAGACCGACAGCTTGTCGAAGCCGCCGGCCTGGATATTACGCCAAATAGAGGGATTTTGTAGCTTATAATCCGAAAATTAAAGCAAAAGAAAAGCGTCTCTACATTTCTGCAGAGGCGCTTTTGCTATGTAGTGTCGACGTAATATACGCTTATTTGAGTTGCTCTTCGGCACTGCGGATTGCAGCGGCGTCGGCTTCAGCCTCGGCTTCGAGTTGCGCATCGATACCGCGGTCGAGAGCGTCGAGCTCGTCGCGGTTGCCCACGATAAGCGAGCCGTACTCTTTCAGACCGGTACCTGCCGGGATGAGGTGACCGCAGATAACGTTCTCCTTCATGCCTTCCAAGTAGTCGACCTTACCGTTGATAGCGGCTTCGTTGAGCACCTTGGTTGTTTCCTGGAATGAAGCAGCCGACATGAAGCTTGACGTTTGCAGGGCGGCGCGGGTGATGCCTTGCAACATTTGGTCGGAGGTTGCGGGCACGGCGTCGCGCACTTGCACGAGTCGGAGGTCGCGGCGCTTGAGCGCTGAGTTCTCGTCGCGGAGCTTGCGTGCGGTGATAATCTGACCGGGTTGCAAGTTTTGCGAGTCGCCGGCGTCGGTAACCACTTTCTTGCCCCAAATACGGTCGTTCTCGTCTTGGAAGTCGCGTTTATCAACGACTTGTTGCTCGAGGAAGCGAGTGTCGCCCGGGTCGAGGATGGTCACCTTGCGCATCATCTGACGAACGATGACTTCAAAGTGTTTGTCGTTGATTTTCACGCCCTGCATACGGTATACGTCTTGCACTTCATTGACGATGTATTCCTGAACGGCTGTCGGACCCTTAATCGACAAGATGTCGCTCGGGGTAACGGCACCGTCGGAAAGCGGCGTTCCGGCGCGCACGTAGTCGTTTTCTTGTACGAGGATTTGCTTCGAAAGCGGCACGAGATATTTCTTGACTTCGCCGATTTTTGAGGTAACGACGATTTCACGATTACCACGTTTAACTTTGCCGAATGTGACTTCACCGTCGATTTCTGAAACGATGGCGGGGTTCGACGGGTTGCGAGCCTCGAAGAGCTCGGTAACGCGAGGAAGACCACCGGTGATGTCGCCGGCGTTACCGCTGGCACGCGGGGTTTTGATAAACACGTCGCCGGTTTTGAGTTGGTCACCGTCTTCAATCATAAGGTGAGCGCCCACAGGCAGTGCGTATGTCTTGAGCACATTTCCGTTGGCATCGACAATCTTAGCCTCAGGCACTTTTGCACGGTCTTTCGACTCGATGATAATCTTCTCGTGCAGACCGGAGGTTTCGTCGTTTTCGGTGCGGAATGTGATACCTTCGATGACGTTCTCGAACTTAACCGTACCGGAAACTTCGCTGACGATAACGGCGTTGAACGGGTCCCATTCGCAGATTACATCGCCTTTCTTAACGGTGTCGCCGTTATGGAAGTAGATTTTCGAACCGTATGGGATGTTCGTATTGGTAAGCACCATCTTGGTGTTGGGGTCGATGATACGCATTTCTGCCAAACGGCCGACAACGACTTCGTAGTTGGGAGCTTCCTGACCTTCTTCGACGTCGCATTTGACGGTACGAAGTTCGTCGATTTCGAGCACACCGTCGTACTTCGACGTAACCGACGAAACGGCTGCAATGTTGGAAGCCACACCACCGACGTGGAACGTACGAAGTGTCAGCTGAGTACCCGGCTCACCGATTGACTGAGCGGCAATGACGCCGACAGCTTCACCCTTCTGCACCATGCGATGGGTAGCGAGGTTGCGGCCGTAGCACTTGGCGCAGACGCCGTGTTTAGCCTCACAAGTGAGCACTGAACGGATTTCGACCGATTCGATGGGCGAATTTTCGATACGTTCGGCAGCGGCGTCGTTGATTTCTTCGCCGGCAGCAACGATGATTTCGCCTGTTTGCGGGTCAACGATATCGTGAACCGACACACGGCCGAGGATGCGCTCGCCGAGGGTTGCAACAACGTCTTCGTTGTTTTTGAGCTCGGTGCAAACGAGTCCGCGGAGCGTGCCGCAGTCTTCTTCGGTAATGATGACGTCGTGAGCCACGTCGACGAGACGGCGAGTAAGATAACCTGCGTCGGCTGTCTTAAGCGCGGTGTCGGCAAGACCCTTACGAGCACCGTGGGTTGAGATAAAGTATTCGAGCACCGACAGACCTTCCTTAAAGTTAGCCAAAATCGGGTTTTCGATAATCTGACCGCCTTCGGCACCGCTCTTTTGCGGCTTAGCCATAAGACCACGCATACCGGCAAGCTGACGAATCTGGTCTTTCGAACCACGGGCACCGGAGTCGAGCATCATGTAAATCGGGTTGAAGCCTTGGTTTGCCGTCGAAATTTCTTTCATCAGGGTATCGGTCAAGCGCGAGTTTACGTGTGTCCAAATATCGATGATTTGGTTGTAACGCTCGTTGTTGGTGATGAAACCCATATTGTAGTTGTTGACCACTTCTTCGACTTGTTCGTAACCTTCTTGCACGAATTGCTCTTTTTCGGGTGGAACGAGCACGTCGCCGAGGTTGAACGACAGACCGCCGCGGAACGCCATGTAGTAACCCAAGTTTTTGATGTCGTCGAGGAACTGTGCCGAACGAACGACACCGCATTTCTTGATAACCACACCGATAATGTCGCGGAGCGACTTCTTGGAGATGAGCTTGTTGACGTAACCGATTTCGTCGGGAACGTATTGGTTGAAGAGGATACGACCGACGGAGGTATCTTTGACCATACGCTTAACGTGGTTGCCGTTTTCGTCAACGTCGTCAACGATTACCGAAATGATTGCGTGCATCGAGCACTTGCCTTCGTTGTAGGCAATTTCGGCTTCTTCGGGACCGTAGAACACGAGGCCTTCACCCTTGTCGTTGGCGCGGAGCTTGGTGATGTAGTAAAGACCGAGCACCATGTCTTGCGACGGCACGGTGATAGGAGCACCGTTGGCGGGGTTAAGGATGTTGTGCGCACCGAGCATCAGGATTTGCGCTTCGAGGACCGCTTCGTTGCCGAGAGGCAAGTGGACAGCCATCTGGTCGCCGTCGAAGTCGGCGTTGAAGGCGGTACATGCCAACGGGTGAAGTTGGATTGCCTTACCTTCAATCATTCGCGGCTGGAATGCCTGGATACCGAGACGGTGAAGCGTCGGGGCACGGTTGAGCAGCACGGGGTGTCCTTTCATTACATATTCGAGGATATCCCATACGATAGGCTCTTTGCGGTCAACGATTTTCTTCGCCGATTTTACGGTTTTGACGATACCGCGTTCGATGAGTTTACGGATTACGAACGGCTTATAGAGTTCGGCTGCCATGTTTTTCGGCAGACCGCATTCGTGCATCTTAAGTTCCGGACCTACGACGATTACCGAACGAGCCGAATAGTCGACACGCTTACCGAGGAGGTTCTGACGGAAACGACCTTGCTTACCTTTTAGGCTGTCGCTGAGCGATTTGAGCGGGCGGTTGGAGTCCGACTTAACAACGCTCGACTTGCGCGAGTTGTCGAGCAACGAGTCGACAGCTTCTTGAAGCATACGCTTTTCGTTGCGAAGAATCACCTCGGGCGCCTTGATTTCGATAAGGCGTTTCAGACGGTTGTTGCGGATAATGACGCGACGATAGAGGTCGTTAAGGTCGCTGGTAGCGAAACGGCCGCCATCGAGGGGCACGAGCGGACGCAATTCCGGCGGAATGACCGGAATGACTTTGAGAATCATCCATTCGGGACGGTTCTTGCCCTTGCTTGCGCGGAACGACTCAACAACTTGGAGGCGCTTGAGAGCCTCGGTTTTGCGCTGTTGCGAAGAGTCGGTATCGGCGCGGTGGCGCAACTCGTACGAGAGCGAGTCGAGGTCGAGTTGGCAAAGGAGGTCGTAGATTGCATCGGCACCCATCTTGCAGATGAACTTGTTGGGGTCGGTATCGTCGAGGAACTCGTTCTCGCGCGGGAGTTTGTCCATGATGTCGAGATACTCGTCCTCGGTGAGCAAGTCGAGGCGTTGGAGGCCTTCCTGACCTTCAATTTCGGCAGCCGCACCGGGTTGGATGACGATATAACGCTCGTAGTAGATTACCGAATCAAGCTTCTTCGAAGGCAGTCCGAGCAAGTAGCCAATCTTATTGGGCAACGAGCGGAAATACCAGATGTGAGCCACGGGCACAACCAAAGAGATGTGTCCGGAGCGCTCGCGACGAACTTTCTTCTCGGTAACCTCAACACCGCAACGGTCGCAAGTGATGCCCTTGTAGCGAATACGTTTGTACTTACCACAGTGGCACTCATAGTCCTTCACCGGGCCGAAGATTTTCTCGCAGAAAAGTCCATCGCGCTCGGGCTTGTAGGTGCGGTAGTTGATGGTCTCAGGCTTGAGCACCTCGCCGTACGACTTCTCGAGGATTTCTTCGGGAGATGCAATTCCGATGGTAATCTTCGAAAAGTTACTCTTTATTTTATTGTCTTTATTAAATGCCATAATTTTGATATTGCGTTATAAAGAGTTTATGTGGCGCGGCGCCGGGCTGCGCCACATAATGATATATTACTCTAAGTTGATGCTCAGTCCGAGGCCGCGAAGCTCGTGGAGAAGCACGTTAAGCGACTCGGGGATACCCGGAGTTGGCATAGGCTCGCCCTTGACGATTGCCTCGTAGGCCTTGCTACGGCCGACAACGTCGTCACTCTTGATGGTAAGTATCTCTTGGAGAACGTGCGATGCGCCGAATGCTTCGAGCGCCCAAACTTCCATTTCTCCGAAACGCTGACCACCGAATTGAGCCTTACCACCGAGCGGTTGCTGAGTGATGAGTGAGTACGGACCAATGCTGCGGGCGTGCATCTTGTCTTCGACCATGTGGCCGAGCTTGAGCATATAGATAACGCCGACTGTTGCAGGTTGGTCGAAGCGTTCACCGGTACCACCGTCGTAGAGGTAAGTCTTGCCGTAGCGCGGCAGACCTGCCTTGTCGGTCCATTCGTTGAGGTCGTCGAGGCTTGCTCCGTCGAAAATCGGGTGGCAAATTTCTCGCCCATTACGCGACCTGCCCAACCGAGAACGGTCTCGAAAATCTGTCCGAGGTTCATACGCGAAGGCACACCAAGCGGGTTAAGCACGATGTCGACAGGCGTACCGTCGGCAAGGAACGGCATATCTTCTTGGCGTACGACGCGCGACACAATACCCTTGTTACCGTGACGTCCCGCCATCTTATCGCCCACGCCGATTTTACGCTTCTTGGCAACGTAGACCTTAGCCATCTTCATGATGCCCGAGGGAAGCTCGTCACCGATGGTGTAGTCGTATTTGCGACGGCGTAGCTCTGCTTCGATTTCTTTCGACTTACGCAAGTAGTTGATTATCGTTGCGTGAATCATATCGTTGCGGTGAGCGTCTTGCGTCCACTTGCTCAGGTTGATGGTGTCGAACTCTTCGATGCCGGTAAGCACCGACTTGGTAAACTTAACGCCCTTGGGCACGATTTCGGTGCCGAGGAAGTCTTTGACGCCTTGCGACACTTTACCGGAGGTAAGCGTAACGAGTTTGTCGATAAGTTTAGCCTTAAGCTCGATTTGGCGGAGTTCGTATTCTTCGTCGATTTTAGCAAGCGTAGCGTTAGCCTCTTTGCCTTTCTTCTTCTCGGCGCGTTGGAACAAGTTGGTGCCGATAATCACACCCTTAAGCGACGGCGAAGCCTTGAGCGAAGCGTCTTTGACGTCGCCTGCCTTGTCGCCGAAGATGGCGCGAAGGAGTTTTTCTTCCGGAGTCGGGTCAGACTCGCCCTTCGGCGTAATTTTACCGATAAGGATGTCGCCCGGCACGACGTGTGCACCCACGCGTATGATACCACGTTCGTCGAGGTCTTTCGTAGCCTCTTCGCTGACGTTAGGAATGTCGGAAGTAAGCTCTTCCATACCGCGCTTAGTCTCACGCACCTCGAGGGTATACTCGTCGACGTGAACCGACGTAAGGATATCTTCGCGAACCATACGCTCGTTGAGCACGATAGCGTCCTCGTAGTTGTAACCCTTCCACGGCATGAACGCCACTTTAAGGTTGCGACCGAGGGCAAGTTCGGCGTTTTCGGTAGCGTAACCCTCGGTGAGGATATCGCCTGCCTCTACGCGCTGACCTTTCTTGCAAATCGGGCGGAGGTCGATGGTTGTGCTTTGGTTCGTTTTGCGGAACTTCGGCAAATGATATTCTTTGACAGCGTCTTCGAAGGCAACAAATTCCTCGTCTTCGGTGCGGTCGTAGCGGATGCGGATAACGCTTGCGTCGACAAATTCGACAACGCCGGCGCCTTCTGCCATAATCTGCGTACGCGAGTCGCGAGCGAGTTGAGCCTCGATGCCTGTACCGACGATAGGAGCCTCGCTGCGGAGCAAGGGCACTGCCTGGCGCATCATGTTCGAACCCATGAGGGCACGGTTGGCGTCGTCGTGTTCGAGGAACGGAATCAAAGAAGCCGCAATCGACGCAATCTGCATCGGCGACACGTCCATAAGCTCAACTTCGCCTGGAGCTACCACGGGGAAGTCGGCGTCGAGGCGCGCCTTTACGCGAGTGCGGATAAACGTACCGTCGTCGTTAAGGGGCGCATTACCTTGGGCAATGACCTTACCCTCTTCGATTTCGGCGGTGAGATAAGTGATGTGCGAATTGTCAAGGTCGACTTTTCCGTCAGCCACTTGTCTATAAGGAGTCTCGATGAAACCGAGATTATTAATCTTGGCATAGACGCAAAGCGAGGAGATAAGACCGATGTTCGGGCCTTCAGGAGTCTCGATCGGGCAAAGGCGTCCATAGTGTGTGTAGTGCACGTCGCGGACCTCAAAGCCGGCACGCTCACGCGACAGACCGCCGGGGCCAAGGGCTGACATACGGCGCTTGTGCGTGATTTCGGCAAGCGGGTTGGTTTGGTCCATAAATTGCGACAATGCGTTGGTGCCGAAGAACGTGTTGATGACCGACGAAATGGTCTTCGCATTGATAAGGTCAATGGGAGTAAACACCTCGTTGTCGCGCACGTTCATACGCTCACGGATTGTACGAGCCATACGAGCAAGTCCGACTCCGAATTGGTTGAACAATTGCTCGCCGACCGTGCGAACACGGCGGTTGCTCAAGTGGTCGATATCGTCGACGTCGCTCTTCGAGTTGATAAGCTCGATGAGATACTTGATAATGGCGATGATGTCTTCGCGAGTAAGCACCTTGACATCGTCGGGCACGTTAAGCGACAATTTTTTGTTGATACGATAACGACCAACGTCGCCCAAGTCGTAGCGCTTCTCCGAGAAGAAGAGGTTGGTGATAACCTCGCGAGCCGACGCATCATCCGGTGGCTCCGCGTTACGAAGTTGACGATAGATATAAGTGATAGCCTCTTTTTCAGAGTTGCTGGTATCTTTTTGGAGAGTGTTGAAGATGATTGTGTAGTCGTTGACGTTAGCGTCTTCCTTGTGGAGAAGCACGGTAGGCACGCCTGTAGCGAGGATATCGTCAATGTAGTCTTCTTCGATGATAGTCTCGCGGTCGAACACAATTTCGTTACGCTCGATAGTAGTAACCTCGCCGGTGTCTTCGTCGACAAAGTCTTCTGTCCACGTCTTGAGCACACGAGCAGCGAGCTTACGACCTACGGCTTTCTGGAGGTTCTCTTTGGTGGCTTCAATTTCTTCAGCAAGGCCGAAAATTTCGATAATATCCTTGTCGCTGTCCAAACCGATAGCACGGAGAAGCGTAGTGACAGGTAATTTCTTTTTACGGTCGATGTAGGCATACATGACATTGTTGATGTCGGTGGCGAACTCTATCCAAGAGCCTCTAAACGGAATGATACGCGCCGAATAGAGCTTCGTTCCGTTGGTATGCGTGCTCTGACCGAAGAAAACGCCCGGAGAACGGTGAAGCTGCGACACAACAACGCGTTCGGCACCATTGATGACGAACGTACCCTTCTCGGTCATATACGGAATCGGACCGAGATAAACGTCTTGAATTACTGTGTCGAAATCCTCATGTTCCGGATCAGTGCAGTAAAGTTTGAGTTTTGCCTTAAGAGGCACGCTATATGTAAGCCCGCGTTCGAGACATTCGTCGATGGTATATCTCGGCGGGTCGATGTAATAGTCCAAGAACTCAAGAACGAAGTTGTTACGCGTGTCCGCAATAGGGAAATTCTCGGCGAACACTTTATATAGACCCTCGTTTTTGCGTTTTTCCAAAGGCGTATCGAGCTGCAAAAAGTCTCTAAACGACTTCAATTGCACCTCGAGGAAATCCGGAAAAGGAAGCGGGTTCTTGACTGATGCGAAATTTACGCGCGGTTTTACTGTTGAAATTTGCATAAAAATTATATTAATTGAACCCGAAATTGAAAAATAACACAAAAAGGTTAAGAATCGACACTTTTGGGGATTCTTAACCTAATACCTGAAACTCAGGCAATATTATTTAAGTTCAACTTCGGCGCCAGCCTCTTCGAGTTGTTTCTTAAGACCCTCAGCGTCAGCCTTAGCGAGACCTTCTTTAAGAGTAGAAGGAGCACCGTCTACCATTTCTTTAGCCTCTTTCAAGCCAAGACCTGTGAGTTCCTTAACGAGTTTTACGACAGCCAACTTGCTTGCGCCGGCCGACTTAAGAACAACATCGAACGAAGTCTTTTCTTCGGCAGCAGCAGCGCCTGCACCGGGAGCAGCAGCAACTGCAACTGCAGCAGCGGCCGGTTCGATACCATATTCGTCTTTCAGGATTTGAGCAAGTTCGTTCACTTCCTTAACTGAAAGGTTAACTAATTGATCTGCAAAAGATTTTAAATCTGCCATTGTAGTATGATTTTTTTATTGTTTTTAATTTTGAATTATTTGTTGGATAAGGTTTCGAGGATACCGTGCAACTTGTTACCTGAAGACTGCAAAGCAGAGATAACATTCTTCGCCGGAGATTGAAGGAGTGCCACAACGTCGGCGATAAGCTCGTTCTTGCTCTTGATGTTTGCAAGTGTGTCGAGTTGATCTGCACCAACATATACGGTTTCTTCAACGTACGCAGCTTTGACAGCCGGAACGGTGTCGTCTTTTTTAAGGAACGCCTTAATGGTCTTGGCAGGTGCATTACCTGTGTTCGAAAGCATCAAAGCGGTGGTACCTTTCAAAGCCGGGTAGAGTTCTGAATAGTCTACATCTGCGGCTTCGAGCACTTTGTGAAGAAGTGTGTTCTTGACAACAACCATCTTTACGTCTGCCTTGAAGCATGCACGGCGAAGCTCGCTTGTACGCTCTGCGTTCAGACCTGCGGTGTCGGTCAAATAGAAACAACTATATTCTTTAAGAGTATTTGCGATTTTTTCAATCACTAATGCTTTATCTTCCTTTTTCATGATTGTCGTAATTTTAAAGATTAAACATCAAGTGTTTTAACATCTATTTTAAGACCGCGACTCATAGTGCTTGAAAGATAAATGCTCTTAATGTAAGTACCCTTCGCTGCCGACGGTTTGAGCTTAATCAACGTGTTGATAAACTCGCGCGCATTGTCGACCATTTGGTCCGCTGTAAACGATACCTTACCTATCGAAGCGTGTACAATACCGGTTTTGTCAGCCTTGAAGTCGATTTTACCTTGCTTAACTTCCTTAACTGCTTTAGCCACATCCGGAGTAACGGTACCGCTCTTGGGGTTCGGCATCAAGCCGCGCGGACCGAGGATACGACCAAGCGCACCAATCTTACCCATGATAGCAGGTTGGGTGATGATTACGTCTACATCTGTCCAACCGCCTTTGATCTTTTCGATATACTCGTCGAGACCTACATAGTCAGCACCTGCCTCTTTTGCTGCATTTGCCGCTTCGTCGGTGTTACAAAGAACGAGTACTCGCACCTGTTTTCCTGTTCCGTGGGGAAGTGATACTACACCACGAACCATCTGGTTATTTTTACGAGGATCGATACCAAGACGTACATCGATATCAAATGAAGCATCGAACTTTGTGAAAGTGATTTCTTTCACCTTTTCTGCTGCTTCCTTAAGAGTGTACAACTTCCCAGCTTCAATCTTCTCTAAAGCCAACTTTTGATTTTTTGTAAGTTTACCCATTTCAATTGAAGTTTTTAATTGTTTTCAGGGAATGAACCCTTAACAGTGATACCCATGCTTCTTGCTGTACCGGCAACCATGCGCATAGCCGATTCAACAGTAAAACAGTTCAAATCCGGCATTTTGTCTTCTGCAATCGCTTTTACCTGGTCCCAAGTGATTTCCGCAACTTTCTTACGGTTAGGCTGTGCAGATCCCGACTTTTGCTTCGACACCTCAAGCAACTGTACTGCTACCGGCGGTGTCTTTACGATGAAGTCGAAACTCTTGTCTGTGTAATACGAAATTACAACAGGAAGCACTTTTCCTGCCTTGTCTTGAGTCCGGGCATTGAATTGCTTACAAAACTCCATGATATTAATACCCTTAGAACCTAATGCAGGTCCTACTGGAGGTGATGGATTTGCAGCACCACCTTTAATCTGTAATTTGATCTGTCCAGCAAGTTCTTTTGCCATTGTTTTTAATTTTTGATAAGTTAATTATCGCGGAAACCTTAGTAACTCGTAACCGTTAATCCAGTTTCCTATCTACCTGCGTATACTCCAGTTCGACCGGTGTTTCGCGTCCGAAGATGCTAACGTTGACTTTCAAGCGTTGCTTTTCGGCGTTAACCTCCTCAATCGTTCCCTTCATCGAAGTGAACGGTCCGTAGGTAATCTTAACAACCTCACCAACGTTGAATTGCTCTGTAACAACCGGATTTTCGTCGGCTACGCCCAGAAGCTGGTCAATCTCCGCTTGACGGAGCGTCACAGGCTTCTTCTCGCCTCCGCGTTCGCGAAGGAAGTCGATTACGTTTGTGGTCGTTTGAACAACTGTCATCGAATCACCTTTGAAGTCGGCTTGGATAAAGACATAACCGGACATCAAGGTACGTTCTTTTTGCACCTTTTTGCCCGCCTTTGTCGTTGTATAGACTGTCTCTGTCGGAATTACAACCTGAAATACTGAGTCGCCAAGCGAAGTGTTTCGAATTTGAGCGTCGAGGATTTCTTTAACCTTCGCCTCTTTTCCTGATATGGCACGAAGCACATACCATTGCTTTTTACCTTCAGCCATGACGAACAAGTTTAGATGCTGTAAATACCGTGCATTGCCAAGTCTATTACCTGGTCAACAGCAAAAATCACCAGTGACAGAATGATGGAAGCAACCATTACTATGACTGAGCTGCTGACAAGTTGACTTCTCGTCGGCCAAGAGACCTTATTAACGAGCTCGTTATAGACCTCTTGTGTATACGTAGATATTTTGTTGAATAGTTTCATTTCGTTGATTTCTTTTGCACGGGACGAGAGGCTCGAACTCCCGACACCTGGTTTTGGAGACCAGTGCTCTACCAACTGAGCTAGTCCCGTATAATTGGGGTCGGTTATCTCCGACCCCGTTTATCTGATGTATTATTCAATAATCTCAGTGATTTGGCCTGAACCTACGGTACGACCACCTTCGCGGATTGCGAAACGGAGACCTTGGTTGCATGCTACCGGAGTAATGAGCTTAACTTGGATTGTTACGTGGTCACCCGGCATTACCATTTCTACACCTTCCGGAAGAGTGATTTCACCGGTTACGTCAAGCGTACGGATGTAGAATTGAGGACGATAGTGGTTGTGGAACGGAGTGTGACGACCACCTTCTTCTTTCTTCAAGATATAAACTTGTGCCTTGAATTCGTCGTGCGGTTGAACTTGTCCCGGGTGGCAGATTACCATACCACGCTTGATTTCGTTCTTGTCGATACCACGGAGGAGAAGACCTACGTTGTCACCTGCTTCACCTTCGTCGAGGATCTTGCGGAACATCTCAACACCTGTTACAACCGACTTGCGGTCTGCGCCAAGGCCGAGGATTTGTACTTCGTCACCAACTTTTACACGACCAGCCTCGATACGACCTGTTGCTACAGTACCACGACCTGTGATAGAGAATACGTCCTCAACAGGCATCAAGAAAGGCTTATCGATATCACGCGGAGGCAGCGGAATCCATGTATCAACAGCATCCATCAA
>JBJEDP010000291.1:0-3220 GCA_051872175.1 Candidatus Limisoma sp. | reverse complement strand
TATCCGGGTCGAGATTTTTGCCCTCGATGTCTTTAAAGTAGCGATAAGTGCCGACTTTAAGTTCCATCGTGGCAGCCTCGTCGGCAACGATGATTGCCTGGCGGTGCATCTGCAAAGCGGTAATTGTCCACATCTGCGACACGGCACCTTCCACGCCTTGTTGAAGCGCGCGAGCCTTGTTGTAGCCGTTGACGATAATAAGCACGCTCTTAGCAGCCATAACAGTTCCAACACCGACGGTCAATGCAGTTTCGGGCACTTTCGTGATGTCGCCGTCGAAGAAGCGCGAGTTGGCAATCTTGGTGTCGAGCGTAAGGGTTTTCATACGAGTCTTTGAAGCCAACGACGAGCCGGGCTCGTTGAAAGCGATATGACCGTCGGGACCCACGCCGCCGAGGAACAAGTCGATGCCGCCGTACGATGCAATCTTGGCTTCGTAGCGCTCGCATTCCGCAATCGGGTCGGCAGCGTTGCCGTTGAGAATGTTGACGTTCTCCTTCTTTATATTAATGTGGCTGAAAAAGTTGTTCCACATAAACGAGTGATAACTTTCAGGGTGCTCTTCGGGCAAACCGCAGTATTCGTCCATGTTGAAAGTCACAACATTTTCGAAACTAACCTTGCCGGCACGATTGAGCTCGATGAGTTTTTTATACATTCCAAGTGGAGAACTTCCTGTCGGGCAACCGAGCACAAAAGGCTTTTCTGCAGTTGGTTGGGCTTCATTAATTCTCTTTGCTACATAGTTCGCCGCCCATTGCGACACTTTTTCATAGTCAGGTTCAATTATTAAACGCATGGTTTTGTAAGTTTGATTGATACCGCAAAATTAAACATAAAATTTTGAATTTTCGAAATATAATCGTATCTTTGTAGCGCAAACGAACCATTATAGCAATAAAAAAAGATATTAATGCTAAAATTCTGTTAAAAGCGTTTTAGCGATAATAAATAAACTATACCTTTGTATATCCTAAAGGATTTGCAAGATGAAAAATAATTTAAGTTCACAAATCAAATTAGACCAAGTTCCGAAGAAATACTACGCTCCGGAGAACAAATTGGAATTTGCAGCATTATGCCGTGAAGAAAAAGTGTATACCAGCATTTTCGAGACAGCCGACGAAGGCGCCGCACACATCGCGGAAGAAGTGGCTAAAACCATTCGCAAGTCGGTCGATTTGAAAGGCAAATGCGTAGTTGCGCTCGGCGCAGGCAACGCAGTCATTCCGGTCTACACCGAACTGATTTCGCTCTACAAAGCAGGGAAAGTTACGTTCGACAACCTCGTCGTTTTCAACATTGCCGACTTTTATCCCTCAGCCGACGGACAACCGAAGACAATCGACCGTCTGCAATCGATATTTATCAGCCAAACAAACGTAAAGCCCGAAAACGTACATACGTTCAACATCGAAGCGCCGCACGCCGACATCTACGAAGCATGCAAAGCCTACGAAGCCGACATCGACGCTGCCGGAGGGCTTGACCTTGCAATATGCGAAATCGGCGCATCGGGCAACATCGCCTTCAACGAGCCGGGCTCGCAACAATCATCAGGATGCCGCTTGTCGTTCATCAGCAGCCAAACACGACGCGCTATGAGCAGCTACTACAACGTAGAAGTTGCACCGACAACAGCAATAACCCTCGGCATTTCGAACATCCTCAGCGCAAAACGCATCATCTGCATGTCGTGGGGCGAAACAATGTCGAAAGTGGTAGCAGCAACCGTCGAAGGGCAAATGGGCGAAGCCGTGCCGGCATCGTTCCTCCAATCGCACCGCAATGCTGAAGTCGTTCTCGACCTTTCGGCTGCCGAAAAACTTACCCGCATCAACCATCCTTGGTTGGTAACCTCTTGCGAATGGAACAACAAGCTGATTCGTCGCGCCATCGCTTGGCTCTGCCACGAAACAGGCAAACCCATCCTCAAACTCACCAACAAAGACTTTAACGACCACGGGCTCAACGAACTCGTTGCCCTCTACGGCTCGGCATACAACGTAAACATCAAGGTGTTCAACGACATCCAACACACCATCACCGGCTGGCCCGGCGGTAAGCCCGATGCCGACGACACCTACCGTCCCGAACGCGCAAAGCCGTATCCCAAACGCGTCATCGTATTCAGCCCGCACCCCGACGACGACGTAATCTCGATGGGCGGCACGCTCAAGCGCCTCGTCGACCAAAACCACGACGTACACGTGGCTTACGAAACATCGGGTAACATCGCTGTCGGCGACGAAGACATGTTCCGCTACATCATGGTCAACGACCTTATCGCAGAGCGCTACGGCCTTGACACTGAGACATACCGTCAAAAGAGCCAAGAAATCAAAGACTTTTTGGCAGTGAAGAAACCCGGAGACGTCGACATCGAAGACCTCCGCTTCCTCAAAGGACGAATCCGCCGCGCCGAGGCTCGTACGGCTTGCAACTTCATGGGCGTTAAGCCGGAGAACGTACACCACCTCGACCTCCCGTTCTACGAAACCGGAACAGTCAAGAAAGGCGACCTCGAAGAACGCGACGTCAAAATCGTTAAAGACCTCATCGAATCGATTAAACCGCACGAAATCTTCGTAGCAGGCGACTTGGCAGACCCGCACGGAACGCACAAAGTGTGCACCGACGCTGTCTTTGCCGCTGTCGACGAACTCCTCGAAGAGAAAGCAGAGTTTATGAACGATTGCCGCATTTGGATGTATCGCGGCGCTTGGGCTGAATGGGAAATCGACCACATCGAAATGGCTGTCCCGATGAGCCCCGAGCAGCTCCGCTTCAAACGCAACACAATCCTCAAGCACCAGTCGCAGATGGAAAACGCTCCCTTCTTGGGCGACGACGACCGTCTCTTCTGGCAACGCGCCGAAGACCGCAACCGCGCTACAGCGCAGCTCTACAGCAGTCTCGGTCTTGCATCGTACGAGGCTATCGAAGCGTTTGTTGAATATCATCCAATCAGATAATTTAGCAAGCAACAACAACAAATAAGTGAATCATAGGTTAAGGAGTCCGACGGATCGAGAGATTAGTCGGATTTTTTTATGCAGCCGCTAAACCGTAAGTTTTTTTTTGAAAATCCGATTTTCTTTGTATATTTGCAAAAGAGCAAAAACGGATTGTCATATGAGTGAGATTGAAGATAAATACATCAGTTTGCTGACCGATTTCGGGTTTAAGCGCATTTTCGGAACCGATATGAACAAGGATT
>JBJEDP010000290.1:0-3247 GCA_051872175.1 Candidatus Limisoma sp. | reverse complement strand
TCTAACAAGTAAACACCTTTTATAGAAGAAAAAACTAAAAAATAAACAAATAAGTTTAATCTTGGATCAACTATGGACAAATTTGCTGAACAAAAGAAATTTTCTTCGAGAAAATTTAATGTAACAGTCTCTGTTGCAATGTGTTTGTTAGGCGCCATAGGGGGGGGTGAGATTTACGCTGCTCCTATGCCGCAAGTCGTGGCAACGTCGAAAGCACTAACGACTGTCTCCGGAGTTGTGAAAGACGAGGCGGGTCAACCGATTATCGGTGCCAGCGTCGTCGAAAAAGGAACAACTCGAGGCATCTCAACAGACTTAGACGGTAAGTTCACATTCAAAGCCGAACCCGGCTCAACTCTGATGGTTTCTTATCTTGGCTACTCAATCAAGGTTGTAAAAGCCGGAGCTAATCTTGACGTCGTTCTGAAAGAAGACAAAGCACTTTTGGACGAACTTGTAGTTGTCGGTTACGGCCAACAAAAGAAAGTAAACCTTACGGGTGCGGTTGCAACTGTCGATATGGACAAGGCCATGGGTTCGCGTCCGGAGGCAGACGTAACGAAGGCTTTGCAAGGCTCAGTGCCGGGTCTTACAGTGCTTTCCAACAGTGGTGACCTTTCGACGGAATCGTCAATCTCGATTCGCGGTTTGGGTACGCTGAGCAACAACCAAAATTCATCGCCGCTTATCATCGTTGACGGTGTGCCCGTCGACGACCTTTCGCAAGTAAACGGCTCCGACATTGCTTCGATTTCGGTGTTGAAAGACGCCGCATCGTCGTCGATCTACGGTTCGCGCGCTGCGTTTGGTGTGATTTTGGTAACAACTAAAGAAGGTAAGAAGGGCGACAAAGTGAAAGTGCAATACAATGCCAACTTCGCTTGGGACCACGCAACTTACTTGCCCGACTATCCCGACGTTCCGACACAACTCAAGTCGGCTATGATGGCTAAAGAGCGTGCCGGTTCGGGTGCTGTGGAGCTCTTCGGTATGTATTTCGACCAACTTTTGCCGTATGCAGAGGCTTGGAAGGAACAAAATCACGGTAAGAAAATCGGTTACGGCGAAATGCGTCCGTACGTCGACGAAAACAACGTGGGCGACTATCGCTTCATCGGCAACCAAGCAATGTACTATGCCGACTACGATATCCAAGACATTTGGTACAAAAATGCAGCACCGTCGCAGACTCACAACGTGTCGTTGAGCGGTTCGAGCGGCAGAACTACCTACTATGCATCGTTCGGCTTCAACACAAAGGACGACTTGATGAACTTCAACACGGGCAACCGCAAGAAATGGAACGCACAGTTCAACATGCAAACCGACATCACCGACTGGTTGACAGCAGGAACACGCGTGACATTCGCTCGCAAAGAGGTTTCGAGAGCCGACACATGGTATAACATCTATCAATACTTGTGGCGCTGGGGTTCGTTCTTCCTCCCGTCGGGCACAATCGACGGCTACGACCCGATGGTTATCTCTATGCAGAAACAAGCAGCTCGCAAGAAAACAACTACCGACATCGCTCGCTTCAACGTGTTTGCTAAAGCCAACATCACCAAAGACCTCTCTTTGAATGCTGACTTTACATACGAAATCAACAACATGAACAGCGGTAGTTCGGACTACACCGTATTCGGCTACGACTGGATGGGCACATATCCGAAATACAAAGTGGCGCCGTCGAGCACAGGTACATGGCGCGACAACTCGAAAGCCAACAAGTGGACCGTTAACGCATACGCCAACTACAACAAGTCGTGGAGCGAGAAGCACAACCTTAATGTAATGGTCGGTGTCAACGCAGAATCGTGGAAGTATGACTACTTCTATGCATATCGTCCCGAACTTTATTCAATGGACCTTCCGGAACTCAGCCTTACATACGGCGACCGTGCAAAATGGGGTATCTCATCCGACGCCAACGACCGCTCTTCGGCAGGTTACTTCGGACGTATCAACTACGACTATCAAGGAAAATACCTCTTGGAACTCAACGGACGCTACGACGGTTCGTCGCGCTTCCCGTCGAACGACCACTGGGCATTCTTCCCGTCGGGCTCTGTAGGCTATCGCATCAGCGAAGAGAAATTCTTCGAGCCTATCAAGGACGTTGTCGACAACATGAAGATTCGCGCTTCTTACGGTGAAATCGGTAACGAAGCAGTCGGCGACTGGATGTTTGTCGAAAAGATTGCTCCTATCTCGACAGGCTACGTTTATTGGCTTGACGCATCAGGCAACAAGGTTAACCAATTCTCGATGCCGGAATGGGTATCGTCGTCTCTCACTTGGGAACGCATCTCAACGCTCGACGTAGGTCTCGACCTCGGCTTGTTTAACGACCAAGTTACACTCGGCTTCGACTGGTATCAACGCGACACGAAAGACATGTTGGCACCGGGTAAAGCCCTTCCGTCGGCAATCGGCGCTGCAAGTCCTTACACCAACGCCGGTCAACTTCGCTCACGCGGTTGGGAACTCACATTGGCACTTCGCCGTCAGTTCACCAAAGACCTTAACCTCTACGCAAACTTCAGCATCGGCGATGCAAAAGTTACTGTAGAAAAATGGAACAACGACACGCACTTCATCGGTCACCCGGGCGACACCTCTTACGCTTATGCAGGACAAACATGGGGCGACATCTGGGGCTTCGAAACCGAACGCTACTTCACCGAAGCCGACTTCACAGGCAAGAATGCCGACGGCAGCTGGATTTACGCTCCCGGCGTAGCCGACCAAACAGGCATCCAAACACAACAATTCGTTTACGGCCCCGGCGACATCAAGTTTAAGGACCTTAACGGCGACGGCGTTATCAACGGCGGCGACCCGAACATGAAGGACGAAAACGGCAATCCGATTCCTGTCGGCACGGCTGAGAACCACGGCGACTTGAAGGTTATCGGTAACCAACTTCCGCGCTACGAATATAGCTTCCACATCGGAGGTTCGTACAAAGGTCTCGACCTCGACTTGTTCTTCCAAGGCGTAGGCAAACGCGACATGTGGACACAATCGGCATTCGTATTCCCGATGATGCGCGAAGCCGACTTGGCAATCTATGCACATCAGACGAACTACAACGTATACGACCCCGAAAACGGTATCGTAAACATCAGCCAGAGCAACGATTTCCCGTGCCTCTACCCGGGTAACGAATATTCAGGTAACGTAGTCGGTGTTGCCGGCGAAGGCGGCTGCCACAACTACTATCCGCAATCGAAGTACTTGGTAG
>JBJEDP010000289.1:0-3254 GCA_051872175.1 Candidatus Limisoma sp. | reverse complement strand
AATTGTTGAGCGGAAGTGGTTGAAACGGTTGCAGATAAAACCGTACCGCTTATTAAAAGAATTAATTTTTTCATATTTTACAATGTTTAGTTACAAATCATAGTTTCAAAAAATCTCCGCAAAGTTACGAAAAAATATTAAAAATCAAGATTTTAATTCAAAAAAAAGTGGAGAGCGGAGAGCGGAGAGCGGAGAGGCATCCTACGATAAACGCTCCACCACCATGCTCGGTCGCACCATACCTCTTACCACTTACCACTTATCTCTTATCTCTTATCTCTTATCTCTTATCTCTTACCTCTCCGCTCTCCGCTCTCCGCTTTTACCTCTTACCTCTAAAATTTGCTATTTCCTAAGAATTTCACTAACTTCGCAATCTTAATGCAAGAGAGATGAAAAAGTATGCCATAATAGTAGCCGGTGGGACGGGGAGTCGATTCGGCTCGACGTTGCCCAAGCAGTTCGCCCTACTCTGCGGTGAACCGGTTCTGATGCGCACCATCCGCGCTTTTTACGCTTACGACCCACACACCAACATCATAGTAGCCCTACCGGCAGAGCATATCTCGCTCTGGAACGACCTCTGCCGCCAGCACGACTTTAGCATCGGCGTGACCGTCGTCGAAGGCGGCGCAAGTCGCTACGAATCGGTCAAGAATGCGCTGACAGCCATCGACAGCGCCGACGGCATTGTGGCTGTCCACGACGGCGCACGTCCGTTGGTGACCGGTCGCACCATCGCCGACGGATTCGACACGGCAGAGCGCACCGGCTCGGCAATTCCCGTAGTGGCTGTGACCGACACCATCCGCCAACTCGACCGCCAGGGAAGCCACACCGTCAACCGCGAGTCGCTCGTCGCCGTGCAGACGCCACAGGTGTTCAACCTCAGACTGCTTCGCGACGCCTACAGCACGCCGCCCAGCCCGATATTTACCGACGATGCCTCGGTGGTGGAATATCGCGGCAACGACGTGACGCTCTATAAAGGTGACGTCGACAACATCAAAATCACCCACCCCAACGACCTCAAAATCGCTGAACTGATTATCGCCGAACGTAATGGCTAAAATCGAGAATATCGACATAAAATATCTCACGGGAGTAGGTCCGAAACGCGCCGAACTGCTCAACAAGCAACTCGACATCTACACCTATCGCGACCTGCTCTACTATTTCCCGTTTCGCTACGTCGACCGGAGCAAAATCTACCGCATCCGCGACATTTCGGGCGAAATGCCCTACATACAAATCTGCGGACGGTTTATCAGCTTCAACACGGCAGGCGAAGGCGCCAAACGCCGACTGCAAGCGCTGTTTACCGACGGTTCGGGGACGATAGAGGTGGTGTGGTTCAATCGGCTGAAAGCCATCACCGACAGCTATCAGCCGGGCGTCGACTACATCCTGTTCGGCAAGCCCAACGTGTTCAACGGACGCTACAGCCTCGCCCACCCCGAGGTGGAAATCTACCGCCCGACGGCAGAGCCTAACGGACTGCGCGGCATCTACAACCTTACCGACACCCTGCACAAGCGCGGCTTCACGTCGAAGACCATCCAAACGCTCGTCCGAAACCTGTTCGACAAGGTAAAAGCGCTGCCCGAAACGCTGCCGAAGTCGGTCATCGACTCGTGTCGGCTCATGGGACTCTACGACGCGCTGACGGCAGTGCACATGCCCGCCAACGTGCAGCAGATGCAGCAAGCGCGCTTCCGACTGAAGTTTGAAGAACTGTTCTACATCCAACTCAACATCCTACGCTATACGCGCACGCGCAATGCCAAGAGCCGAGGCTACGTGTTCAGTCGCATCGGCGACAACTTCAACAACTTCTACTTCAACGTGCTTCCGTTCGCGCTGACGGGAGCGCAAAAGCGAGTGCTCAAAGAGATACGAGCCGACATGGGCAGCGGACGTCAGATGAACCGCCTGCTGCAAGGCGACGTCGGCAGCGGAAAGACCATCGTGGCGCTGATGTCGGCGCTGATGGCTATCGACAACGGCTTCCAGGCATGCCTGATGGCGCCTACCGAAATCCTTGCCACTCAGCACTTTGAGTCGCTCAGCGAAATGGGCAAACGCATCGGCATCCGCATCGAACTGCTCACCGGCTCGACGCGCAAACGCAAGCGCGAAGAGATTCACGAAGGGCTGCTCTCGGGCGACATCGACATCCTTATCGGCACGCATGCCGTAATCGAAGATACGGTGAATTTCAGCAACTTAGGGCTGGTCATCATCGACGAACAGCACCGCTTCGGCGTGGCACAACGCGCCAAGTTGTGGCGAAAGAGCGCCGTGCCGCCGCACATCCTCGTGATGACGGCAACGCCGATACCGCGCACGCTGGCAATGACCGTCTACGGCGACCTCGACGTATCGGTCATCGACGAACTTCCGCCGGGACGTAAGCCGATTGCCACTATGCTCTACTACGAGAACAGTCGCGAGCGAGTGAACGAGCTGATTTTCAGAGAGCTGCGCGCCGGGCGGCAAATCTACATAGTGTATCCGCTAATCCAGGAGAACGAGAAATTAGACCTTAAATGCCTCGAAGAAGGCTATCAATACGTGGTCGACACGTTCTGCGACTACGGCGTAAGTTTCGTGCACGGCAAGATGAAGCCCGCCGACAAAGACGAGCAGATGCAACGCTTTGCCTCGGGCGAGACTCGCATACTCGTAGCCACGACGGTAATCGAAGTGGGCGTGAACGTGCCCAACGCCACGGTGATGGTCATCGAAAACGCCGAGCGCTTCGGGCTGTCGCAACTGCATCAGCTGCGTGGACGCGTGGGCCGTGGCGGCGACCAGTCGTACTGCATTCTTATGTCGAAACACGAGACGACGCGCGACACACGCCGCCGACTGGAGATAATGACCGAAACTACCGACGGCTTCCAAATCGCCGAAGCCGACCTGCAACTGCGCGGTCCGGGCGACCTTGAAGGCACGCAGCAGAGTGGCATAGCCTTCAATATGCGCATAGCCAATCTTGCCACCGACGGGCAAATCCTGTCGCTGGCACGCGACTACGCAAACGACTTGCTCGACGCCGACCCCGACATCAATAAGCCGGAAAATGCCGTCGCCGCCGAACAATTGCGCCTGCTCTTCAGCAAAACAATCGACTGGAGCAGAATAAGTTAGAGTGGAGAGCGGAGAGCGGAGAGTGGAGAGATGAGAATAAATACCCCTGCCGTGTCGAAGATACGGCAGCGGTGGCTGTGCCGGAGGTACAGCAGTCGTGG
>JBJEDP010000288.1:0-3258 GCA_051872175.1 Candidatus Limisoma sp. | reverse complement strand
TTTGAATTGTAGGACACAATCGGTTGAAATTTTGTTCGTACTTTTGCCCTATGCAATGTGAAAGTTCTGCCGCAAGCGAGCTTGGGCGCATCCGTGACGTGTTCTTGTTTTAGGTCATCCACGTCGAACATGAAAATCGCACTCTCCGGCTCTTCACGCCAAGATATTCTTCTCTATTAACTGAATATCCCTAAATAGTGTTAAATTCAAATTCATAACTGTCTATTGCTTTAGTATTTGTTTGGCTATCCGGTGGATTGTTGCTACTTTTGTGTTGCTCGGTCGGGTCGGCGTATGTGCTTGCGTATGATATGCATGTGTGTGGCGGGGCGGGCGAGTTAACGGTGTTTTGCATAATCCAATCAATTAATTTCCACAATCTAATATAATTTCTGCAAATGGCGAAGAGGGGTCGTAAGGTGCGAGCAAATGGTGTGTCGAAAAATGTTAAACGCGTTCCTGAAACTCATAAGCCGTCGAACATGACGTTGCAACAGTGGCAGATTGCTTTGCGCCGTCAGGTTGCTTCGCGTCAATTTTTGCTATCTCGGCGGTCGACGTTAAGCGTGCGCCGGGCGAATTTCGTGTGTGCAACAGTCGTACGCGGCAGAATTATAAGGTGGTCTATCGCGGTGACGACAGTCCGTGGAATTATTGCTCGTGCCTCGACTTTAAGACGTCGCGACTGGGCACTTGTAAACATATCGAGAAACTTAAGATGTGGCTCGACGAGCATCCGGAATTTGCTGTGCGCGGCAAGTTGCCTTCGTATACGTCGGTCTATCTGTCGTACCGCGGTGAGCGCAAGGTGAAGATTCGCCTCGGCGAGGAGTGCCGCGAGCAGTTTGAGGCTCTTGCGGCGCGTTATTTCGACAGCGACGGTGTGCTGCGCGCGGATTGTTTCGACGTTTTCCCAAAGTTTCTCGACGAAGCTCTTGCTGTCAGCAGCACGTTTCGTTGCTACCCAGATGCTCTGAATTATGTGATTGAGATGCGCGAATCGGCGCTGCGTCGTAGCATTGCCGAGGGCTTGACCGACGACGAGCTCGACCGACTGCTGAACACGCGGCTGTTTCCTTACCAGAAGGAGGGCGTGAAGTTTGCTTTTGCCAAGGGTCGTGCGCTCATTGCCGACGAAATGGGCTTGGGCAAGACTGTTCAGGCGATTGGTGCTGCCGAATTGCTTCGTCGTAATCGCTTTGCCGAGTCGGTGCTGGTAGTGTGTCCCACGTCGCTTAAATATCAGTGGAAGAGCGAAATTGAGCGTTTTACGGGCGCTGATGTGCTGATTGTAGAAGGCGTTGCCACTAAGCGTGCACAGATGTATGACGAGCCGGCGACCTACAAGATTGTTTCGTACCACACGATGGCAAACGATGTACGCTATCTGGGTCATATCGAGGTAGATATGGTGATTATGGATGAGGTTCAGCGGCTGAAAAACTGGAATACGATTATCGCCGGTGCAGCCCGACGAGTCGACGCTCGCTACGTTGTGGCGCTTTCAGGAACGCCGCTCGAAAACAAGCTTGAGGAGTTTTATTCGGTGATGGAACTCGTCGACCAGTACTGCTTGGGGCCATACTACGAGTTTCGCGACAAATGCATCGTCACCGACGGTACGTCGAAAGTTGTGGGCTACAAAAACCTCAACAGCGTGGGCGAACAAGCGTCGAGTCGACTCATTCGACGCCGCAAATCCGACGTTGCACTACAGATGCCAAAGCGGAGCGACATGAACCTGTTGGTGGCGGTAACACCGCAGCAGATGGACGTGCACAATGAGAATAAAGAAATCGTTGCGCGACTGATAAGTAAATGGCACAGACAGCATTTCCTCAGCGAAAGCGACCGCCGCAGATTGCTGTTGTGCCTCAACATAATGCGGATGGTGAGCGACAGCACCTACGTGCTCGACCAGACCACGCGTCACGACGTGAAAATCGACGAAGCGATGAACATCCTCGACCAAATGTTGCAATCGGGCGACGGCAAGGCAGTGGTGTTCAGCCAATGGGAACGCATGGCGCGCTTGTTGGCACAAGAGTTGGAGCGACGCGGCGTGGAGCACGAATTTCTGCACGGCGGCGTACCGTCGCATAAGCGCGGCGCAATGACCGAACGCTTCAAAAGCGACCCCGAATGCCGCGTATTTCTCTCGACCGACGCCGGCAGCACGGGACTCAACTTGCAATCGGCATCGCTAATCATCAACCTCGACCTACCATGGAATCCGGCTGTGCTCGAGCAACGCATCGGGCGCATCTACCGCATCGGACAGCAGAGCAGCGTGCAGGTTATCAACCTGGTGTCGAAAGGCACAATCGAGGAGCAAATGATTGATAAACTGCGGTTTAAGCAAGACATGTTTAGCGGCGTGCTCGACAACGGTGAAGACGCAATCTTCGTCGGCGAAGACCGTTTCAAGAAAATCATTGAAGTGTTCGACAACCTTGTCGATGAAGAAAACGGCGAAACCGACGCAACGCATACTACCGCAGAAGCACCCCCGACGCCCGAATCAGACAACCGCATCGAAAAACAGCGCCACGCCGACGCAATGCCAACTGAACCCGTCGACGACGATTTCTACGACGAAGACGAGGAAGATGACTATTATGACAATTACTACGACGATTTCGATTATTACTACGATGACGACGATTCCGATTATTACTACGATGACGACGATTTCGACGAAGAAGACATCTCCGACGGCTATTACGATTGCATAGACGACTTCGACACAAACAGCGAAGACGAAACCGACATCAAAGCCCACGACAAAAAACCGCAACTCGGTCAGCCTAATCAGTCGAATCAACCCGGCAACGGAGGTGCGAAAGCCACCACATCGCACACGAGCAACACCACTGTTGAGCCGCAAGAGCTTGTAGCTCAGGGGCTCTCATTCTTCAGCGGACTTGCGCAAACGCTGCAATCGCCCGAGGCAACAAAACAACTCGTCGACAGCATCGTAAAAACCGACCCACAAACCGGAGCCACCAGCCTCAACATCCCCGTCCCGAGCAAAGAAACCGTTGAGCAAGTCCTCAACATGTTCTCCAAACTCTTCCAATCGCCGAAATAAGACTCGCCTCGGCGGGTGCAATTGCATATTGCGGACATTCGGCAATGAGGCACCAAATCAAATAAAACCGACAAAAGCAGTGGCACAATTAGCCGTTGCAGCCGCCCAGCCGAATCCGCCGTCGAAATCTACCAAGCCCTGCACTATAAAGAAGCCCCGTTCAAGAA
>JBJEDP010000287.1:0-17191 GCA_051872175.1 Candidatus Limisoma sp. | reverse complement strand
GGACCCCCTGATTATGAGTCAGATGCTCTAACCAACTGAGCTATAGGACCGTGCGCCGCTTTTTATTGTCCGAAATTGCCGTGCTCCGGCTTGCTGCTTTGCCCCGTCGGGGCTGTTTTTTCGGTTACGGCGGTGCAAAGGTAATGGGTTTTTGTCAATTTTCCAACTTTTTGGGTTGGTTTTTACTCGGAAATTGTTGCGAATTTCTCGAATTTGTAAATAAATCTTATCTCGCACGAGAGCTGCGCTGCGGTCTAAAAGCATGAGCCGCGAAAATACATCTCGCACAAGAGCTGCGCTGCGGTGGGGAGCAATGTCGGGTGGGGTGTGTGGTTCCAACCCTTTGGGGTCCGGTAGGGTGGCGGACTAACATCTGCCTCCTACCGGAATTGGGGTTGTGCTTGATTAGTGTGTGTTTTTCTTAGAAATTGTTCTGTTTGATTGCTTCATTGTTTGGGGTTGTTTTGTCTATATCTGTTATTTTCTCGTTTCTGAATGTGTAAACGGGCATGTTTTCGGCGTCGGCGGTGGTGAGTGTTATGTCGCCGGGGTTGGTTGAGGTTTGGTTGTAGGTGTATGACCAGTTTGTTTCTTCGATGCGCCATGTGCCTACGGTGAGTGCCACGATTCGCTCTACGGGGCCTCCTCCTGCTTTGCCGGTGAAGGCTATGGTCATATATTTGTTGTAGGTTGAGCCTTCTTTGTTGGAGATGTTGAATATTGCTGTTTCGCCTTCGCGGAGTCCTTCTTTTATGATTTTAACGAATATGAAGTTGTAACCGAGTGTGAGGTGGAGGTATTGTGATAGTCCTACTGCTTCGGTGTCGACGATGATTTTGCCGAGGTTGCTGCGTTTGTCGGCGGAGTTGAGGAGTTGTTCGTAGCGGTAGTGTTCTGTTTTTGCTTGTTTAGTTGTTCCCCATTCGTATGCTCCGTCTTCGGGGCTATAGTCTTCCATCCAAGATATGGCGGATTTTGGCACGGGCACTTGGAAGTCGCTGAGGTTGAGGTGGTCGGGGCGGGGGATTGTGACTTTGCCGGGGTAGTATACGTATTCTGCTCTCATGGGGCTGTTGCCTATGTATTTGCTGCGGTCGCTGCAGACGGTGCTGATGTCGTTGCCTGCAATGTCGGCTTTGTTTGAGTAGATTCCGAATGGGTGTGTGCTGCTGATTGATAGGCTTCCGTCTTTCGAGATGATGATTCCGCCGCCGAAGCCTGAAAATTTGTGATCGACGAAGCAGTTGTCGTTCCATTTGTACGGGAAGTAGCCGAAGCTGGTTTTGGGACCGCCTTCGACGTATTTTGCTTCGTTCCAGCGAATCAAGCCGCCTTCGTAGGTCACTTGTGCTTCGTTGATTAGGAGTGCGCCTCCGAGTTTTGCTTTGTTGTACTCCATTGTGTTGTTTCGGAGGGTGAATTTTACGTTGTTGCCGGCATCGACGCCATCGAATTCGATGGCTCCGCCGCGGTATGCTTCGTTGTGGGCGAAGTATGCGTTTTGGATTGTTCCGGAGATGTATTGTTCTGCCAAATCATTGTCGCTTTTGATGCAGATTGCGCCTCCGCCGTCGTTGATGGCTGTGTTGTAGGTGAACGATGCTTGGTCGTTGATGTTAAGCACTCCGCCTTCTTTGATATTGATTGCTCCGCCGTTTATGTTTGCTGTATTGTGGTCGAACGTTGCCTTGCCGATTTCGATGTGCGACAGTTTGTTGGAATATAGTCCACCGCCGTAATCTCCTTTGTTATAGCTGATTGTGGCGTTGCCGATGGTTATTTTCGATTTGCCGGTAGTACATATGCCGCCTCCAACTCCTGAACCAGAGGCTGTGTTGTTGCTGATGGTTGCGGAGCCTAAGGTTATTTCTGAATTTTCTGTAGAGAATATGCCGCCTCCGTTGCCTGAGGTTTCGCTGCCGCTGATGGTGGCGTTGCCGATATAGAGTATTGATTCACTCTTTATGAAAATTCCTCCGCCTGACCATGTTTTTGAACCTGTTATTTTCGCGTTGCTGTCGATGTCGATTTTGCCGCGTTCGCTGAAGATGCCTCCGCCCCAACCTTTCGATTCGCATTGGTCGAGTGTGAGGTTTCCGAGGGTGATGCTCGAGTAGTTGTCTTTGGTGACGCCGGAAGTCGACATACAAGCGAGTCCGCCGCCGTCTTGTGCTATGTTGCCGGTGGCGCTAATCGCTTTGAGGTCGGCTGATGCCTTTGTCCCGGTAACGCATATAGCGCCGCCGCGTCGCATCGCTTTGTTGCCGTTCATAGTGAGTACGTCGGCTTGTGCCGGGTCGTGACTGATGTTTGTGTTGTAGACATATACGGCGCCGCCGCACGATTTATAGTCTTCTTCGGACGTGACGTTGCCGCTTGCATCTTTTTGGTCGTAAAATGTTTTTGCCATCCATGAGTTGTAATCGTCTTCGGTGTTGTGATACACTTTGTTGTAGTTCATTTCACCGCGATTTAGGTGTAGGTTTACGCCGTATTTGCCGACATCCGACAGGTTCTCGAAGTAGAGACCTCCACCTTTGACTTTTGCGCGGTTGTTGTTGATTCTCGCGCCGTTAAGGTGTAGGTTGAATGTTGAGCTTGCAGTGAGTTTGCAAGCCGATGTTAGTTGAAAGCCGATACCGCCGCCGTATTGTGCGGTGTTGTCGTGGATGTAAAGTTTGTCGGTTAGGAAGTAGTCGAAGTCGAACCTTCCGAGGTTGGATGCTGCATAGCCGTACATGTGTATACCGCCGCCCATGATTCCGGCTGTGTTGTTATCTATTTCCGTTTGTGCGCCTGTAAATTCGCAGAGCGTTTCGATACGCATAGCGCCGCCGGAACGTCCGGCAGTGTTGTTGTGAAAGTGGCAACCGTCGACGACGAGTTTGGGTCGCCGATTCTCGTCATCGGCTTTACCCATAGCGTTCCAGAACACGCCTGCACAGCAGTATGGCGTTGAACAGTTTTTTATTTCGACTCTTGTGAGTGTTAAGTTTCCGACCCAGTTGCCGGAAGTTCGAATAATGCCTGACCAAGCAGAACCGGCTTCGGTGTCTTTGTCATAGGCTGAGTTGAAATTACTGTCGTTGTGGCTTTCGGCGATGCATCCGTCAATTACGACGTCGGTCATCGTGATTGCGCACGATGTCGGGGTGTTGTTTTCATTTGTTGTGCTTGCTTGTTCGCTGTCTGTGAAGATAACGGGACCTAATCGTGAACTGCAGTTTATGAATGAGCAATTTTTGATTGTGGTCGTTCCGAGGAGTTGACTGTCCATCCATTTAGGATTTATTTTGATTGCGCTGTAATTCTTCGATATATTTGTTATGCGGTTGTTTTGGACGGTAACATATTGCATTTCCAAAGTTCCGGCTGTTCCAATCATCTCAGATGTTGTGCCTTTATTTGTAGATTTGGTGGCGCCACCGTCGAGAATAATTCGTTGGCTGTTGCTTTTGCCGCGAATGATGAGTTTGCTATTTGGATAGACGCGGAAGAATGACGCGGCGCTGCTGTTTTTTAGGGTTACAGAACTGTTAACGCCGTCGGCGATTTCAACAATCACGGTTACCTTGTTAGTGCCGTTGCCAACTTGGATGTAGCCGTTCATCGTTACGTTGCCTTTTACCTTAATATAATAGGTTTCTCCATTTGTTTGGCAAGATGTGTTGTCTGTATTAATTGTGGCACCGGCGTTCCAATCGTAGGTGGTCGCTGCGAAGCACGTAAGCGACACACTTAGAAAAATTGCGATGATTACTAAGTGTTTAAGAAAGTTAAATCGGGGGGGGGTAAAATGGTTATTCATAAAAGTGTAACAGTCAATTTCTGTAAATAAAAGTAGTGTGTATGGTTTTTCTTGTGTTGGTGTAAAAGTAAACAATAACTATGGCATGGGCAAATTTTTATCGACAAATTTGCTCATGCTCTATTAAAATTATGAGTATTTAACAGAAATTTAGTTTAGTTTGCGCTTAGTTGGCGAGTTTTCGGGCGATGAATCTGCCGGTGATGCTGTCGGGGCTTTGCGCGATTTGCTCGGGAGTGCCTTGTGCGACGAGGCATCCGCCTTGACTGCCGCCTTCGGGACCGAGGTCGATGACGTGGTCGGCGCAGGCGATTACGTCGAGGTTATGCTCGATGATGATGATTGTATGTCCTTCGGCGAGGAGTATGTTGAAGGCTTTGAGGAGGGTGTTTACGTCGTGGACGTGTAGCCCGGTTGTCGGTTCGTCGAAGATGAACATTGTGGGGGCGGTGTGGGCGCGCGAGAGGAAGTTGGCTAACTTAATTCGCTGGTTTTCACCGCCGGAGAGTGTCGACGATGTTTGCCCGAGTTTGATATATCCGAGTCCGACTTGTTGCAGCGGGAGTAGTCGTTTGACGATTTTTGCCTCGGAGGTGCCGTCGGTTTCGCTGAAGAATTGTATTGCTTCGTCGACGGTCATTTCGAGGACGTCGTAGATGTTTCGACCGCGGTAGGCGATGTCGAGTATTTCTTGCTTATATCGGTGTCCGTGGCAGCTGTCGCAGGTTAGTGTGATGTCTGCCATAAATTGCATTTCGATGGTTATTGTTCCTTCGCCTTTGCAGGCTTCGCAGCGTCCGCCTTCGATGTTGAATGCGAAGTGTCCGGGACCGAATCCCATTTGTCGCGCGAGTTGTTGGTCGGCGAAGAGTTTGCGGATTTCGTCGAATGCTTTGAGGTAGGTTGCGGCGTTGCTGTGTGTCGATTTTCCGATGGGATTTTGGTCGATGAATTCGACGCCGGAAATCATGCTGAGGTCGCCTTTGAGCCCGGTGTGCGTGCCGGGAGCGTCGCCGCCGTTGCCGAAATGTCGCATCAGAGAGCGGTAGAGAATGTCGCGCACGAGAGTCGACTTGCCGGAGCCTGACACGCCGGTGACGACGGTCATTACGCCGAGGGGGAATCGGACGTCGATGCCTTTGAGGTTGTTTTCGGCGGCGCCGGTCACTTCGATGTAGTTTCGCCAGCCGCGGCGGGGGTGGGGGATGGCTATTCTGAGGTCGCCGTTGATGTATTTTGCGGTGTAGCTGTCGCGTGCGTTTGCGAGGTTGTCGAATGCGCCTTGGTAGACGATGTTGCCGCCGCGGCTGCCGGCTTCGGGACCGACGTCGATGAGGTAGTCGGCGGAGCGAATTACTTCTTCGTCGTGCTCGACAACGACTACTGTGTTGCCTTTGTCGCGGAGTTTTCGGAGCACGCCGATTAGTCGTGCCGTGTCGCGCGGGTGCAGTCCGATGCTTGGCTCGTCGAGGATGTAGACGGTGCCTTGTAGGCCTCCGCCGAGAGTTGTTGCGAGGTTTATGCGTTGGCTTTCGCCGCCGGAGAGTGTCGACGAGAGTCGGTCGAGAGTGAGGTAGCCGAGCCCGACTTCGATGAGATAGTCGATGCGGTTACCTATTTCGATGAGCAGGCGTCGTGCGATGGCTCGTTCGGTGTCGGTGAGTTTGAGTTCGGCGAACCATTGCTTGAGTTCGGTGATTGGCATTGTCACAACTTGGCTGATGTCTTTACCGCCGATTTTGACGTAGAGA
Organism: Candidatus Limisoma sp.; assembly: GCA_051872175.1. GTDB lineage: Bacteria > Bacteroidota > Bacteroidia > Bacteroidales > Muribaculaceae > Limisoma. Next base: position 11,632 of record JBJEDP010000287.1, on the reverse strand, counting down.
GCTTCTTTGCGGAGCCGTCCGCCGTGGCACTCCGGGCAGGTCGACTTTCCGCGGTATCGCGCGAGCATGGCGCGATTTTGCACGAGGTAGATAGCCGAGCGTAGCATTTCGAAGAAGTCGTTGATGCCGTGCACGCCGTTTCCGCCGTTCCAGAGCAGGTCGCGCTCGTCGTCGGAGAGTTGGTAGTATGGCTTGTGGACGTGGAATCCGAGAGGAGTTGCGTCGTTGATGAATTGCCGTTTCCAAGCGCTCGAAGCCTCGCCGCGCCAGCACATTACGGCGTCGTCGACCACGGAAAGCGCTTTGTTTGGGATGACGAGGTCTTCGTCGATGCCGAGCACTTTGCCGAATCCGTCGCATGTGGGGCAAGCGCCGAGCGGGTTGTTGAAGTTGAACATTTGCTCAGAAGGCTCGCTGAAAGTCATTCCGTCGGCTTCGAAACGGTTGGAGAAAGTGTAGTATTTCAATTCGGGGCTCCAAACGGCGACGATGCAGGCTCCGCGACCTTCGTTGAAGGCAGTTTCGACAGAGTCGGTAAGACGGCTGATTGCGTCGCTGTCGGTAGCTACGGCAATGCGGTCGATGAGCAGGTGCATACCGTCGGCAACGGCAGACGTCCGTCCGGCAACGATGTCGGCAATTTCGTAGAACGAGCCGAACTGCTCGACGCGCGAGAAACCTTCTTTGGCGTATGTCTCAAGTTGTTCGTTGAGCGAGCGACCTTGAGGGATGTCGATGTCGATAAGCAAGGCTACGCGTGTGCCTGCGGGATGCGACGTCACGGCGCGGACAACGTCAGCGGTGGTATGCTTTTTCACTTCGCAACCCGACACCGGCGAAAAGGTACGTCCGATGCGAGCGAACAGCAGGCGCAAGTAGTCATAGATTTCGGTAGAAGTACCTACGGTGCTTCGCGGATTACGAGTTGTGACTTTTTGTTCGATGGCAATAGCCGGCGGAAGACCCTTGATGAGGTCGCATTCAGGCTTGCGGAGTTTGCCGAGAAACTGGCGAGCGTAAGCCGACAGACTTTCGACGTACCGACGCTGACCTTCGGCGTAGAGTGTGTCGAACGCCAACGACGATTTACCCGAGCCGGAGAGTCCGGTAACGACCACAAAACGATTCCGCGGGATTTCGACGTCGACGTGTTTCAGGTTATTAACGTCAGCTCCTTTAATAACAATATTGCCTTCTCTCATATTATGTCATTCGCTAATTCTTGCAAAGTTACGCATTTCCGCCGAAATACGCCATATAGAGGTTAGGAATTTGTCAAAATCGCGGCGGTGGAGAAAATTTGTGTATAAAAATTATGCCGATTGGCGGAAAAAGGGTATTTTTGTGGAAAAATTGTAAAGACTTGTGAAAAAGATAGCAATACGTACGGCTTCCGGGCTGGTTTATGTGTTACTGATAATAGTTGCAATCGTGTGCGGTCGTGCGGCGTTTGCATGTGTGTTTACGGCGCTCACAGCCATAGGCGTGATAGAGTGTCACAAGTTGCTGACCGGTGGTAAGTATATCACTCCGACGGCGTTGCTCGACGCTGTGGGTGGGTGCTTGATGTTTCTTTCCGTGTTTTTCTCGTACAATTGTGAGTCGGCGTTGTCGCCTTTGCTTGTCTACCTTCCGTATGTATTGGTTCGGATGGTAGTTCAACTCTATCTGCACGAGTCGGATGGGCATAGGGCGCTTGCCGCTTCTGCGATGACGCAAGTCTACGTTGCGTTGCCGATGACTCTGTTGAATGTGCTTTGCTACGACGTTGCTACGCCGGAGTTGCTTTTGGCGGGTCTGATTTTCATATGGATAAATGATACGGGCGCATATTGTGTGGGCTCGATGATAGGGCGTCACAGGTTGTTTGAGCGCATTTCGCCCAAGAAGTCGTGGGAGGGATTCTTCGGCGGCTTGTTGTTTGCTGTCATTGCCGGCATTATCTTCAGCGTGTATTTTGCCGATTATTTCGGTGCGTTGAGTCTGGGCGTTTGGACTGTTTATGCCATCACGGTGAGTGTGTTTTCGACGTGGGGCGACTTGGTGGAGTCGCTCATCAAGCGTAATGTCGGGGTGAAAGACAGTAGCAATATTATGCCGGGTCACGGCGGTATTCTCGACCGCATCGACAGTTTGCTGATGGTTGCGGTTGCAACAACGATATTCTTCTACTTGATATAACCATAACAACTAACGAAATGGATAAACAGAGGTACGATTTGCGCGGCGTGTCGGCATCGAAAGAGGACGTACACAACGCCATCCGTAACGTGGATAAGGGGCTTTACCCGAAGGCTTTTTGTAAGATTATTCCGGATATCATCGGCGGCAACCCTGACTATTGCAACATAATGCATGCCGACGGGGCGGGCACTAAATCGTCGTTGGCTTACGCCTATTGGAAGGAGACCGGCGACATGAGCGTGTGGAAAGGCATTGCTCAAGATTCGCTGATTATGAATATCGACGACTTGCTTTGCGTCGGTGCTACCGATGGGATTTTGTTGTCGTCGACCATCGGGCGCAACAAGATGCTTGTGCCCGGCGAGGTTATAGCGGCGATAATCAACGGCACTGAGGAATTGCTTGAGCAACTTCGCTCGATGGGTGTCGGCATCTACAGCACGGGCGGCGAAACAGCCGACGTGGGCGACCTAGTGCGGACAATCATTGTCGACAGTACGGTGACGTGCCGCATGCGACGCGCCGACGTGATAAACAATGCCAACATCGCGGCGGGCGACGTCATTGTCGGACTTGCGTCGTCGGGCAAAGCGACCTACGAAGACGAGTATAACGGCGGCATGGGCAGCAATGGCTTGACTTCGGCGCGCCACGACGTGTTTGCAAAATATCTTGCTGAAAAATATCCTGAAACGTACGACCACGGCGTGCCTGTCGACCTTGTCTACTCGGGCGGATTGCGCCTGACGGATTGGATTGACGAGGTGGGGATGACTGCCGGAAAGTTGGTTCTGTCACCGACGCGAACTTATGCTCCGGTGGTACGTCGCGTTCTCGACGAGATGCGCGCCGACATCCACGGTATGGTGCATTGCTCGGGCGGTGCGCAGACCAAGGTGATGCACTTCGTTGAAAACAAGCATGTTGTGAAAGATAATCTTTTCCCGATACCGCCGCTGTTTAGAATCATCAAGGAGCAATCGGGCACTGACTGGAGCGAAATGTATAAGGTGTTCAATATGGGTCACCGCATGGAGTTCTACGTTGCCGAGGAGAAGGCAGCGCGCATCATCGAGATTTCGGAAAGTTTCGGTATCGAAGCGCGTGTGATTGGTCGCGTAGCCGATGCTCCGGCGAATCGACTTACCATCAAGTCGGAATTCGGCACGTTCGAATATTAAGACATCCACCTCGATGCGGCGTCTTGTCGACATATTGCTGATTTTGTTCGTCACGGCGGTCGTTATGTCGACGTCGTGCCGACGCAGCGACGGCGCAACGTCGACCGACAGCACAAGTTATGCCTTGCCCGACACAATAGTTGTGGGCACGCTCTACAGCCCGACGTCTTATTTCCTCTACAAGGGCGACTTGATGGGTTACAACTACGACCTGATGAATCGCTTTGCCTCTGACAAGCATATTGCCGTGCGGTTTGAGGTGTTTCGTAGCCTGTCGGCGTTGCTCGAAGAGCTCGACTCGGCGCGTATCGACGTAGCCGCCTATAATGTGCCCATAACCGCCGAATATAAGTCGCGCGTGCTCAGTTGCGGCCCCGAAAACGTCACGACACAAGTGTTGATACAGCCGCTCGTCAAAGGCAAGGCGGAGGTTACTGACGTGACGCAACTCGTCGGCAAAGATGTCTACGTTGAGAACAATTCAAAATACGAGTCGCGTTTGCGCAACCTGAATAACGAGGTTGGCGGCGGCATCAACATTCATACCATCGACCGCGATACGCTTATGTCGGAAGACTTGATAGAGATGGTTGCCGGCGGCGAAATTCCGATGACCATCGTCGACAGCGACATTGCGCAACTCGACCATTCGTATTTTCCGAACATTGACATACACCTCGAGGTGAGTTTCCCTCAGCGGTCGGCGTGGGCGGTCAGCCCGAATCATAGTTGGCTCGCCGACAGCATTAATGCGTGGGCGGGCACTGATGCTGCCAAGGCATATGAGCGCAATCGTTACGACCACTACTATACGTCGCGAATGACCAAGGCGGGCGATTATAAGTATCGTCACCGACGCGGCGAGGTGTCGCCCTACGATGCCTACTTCAAAGAAGCGGCAAAACTCATCGGTTGGGATTGGCGACTGCTTGCCGCACAAGGCTATGTCGAGTCGAAGTTCGACCCGAACGTAGTGTCGTGGGCAGGCGCACGCGGCATTATGCAGATGATGCCCGGCACGGCGCGCCGCTATGGGCTCGAAGGCGACGAAATCATCGACCCGGAGGCTTGCATTCACGCCGCAGCGCGCTCGATTGCCGACCTCGACAAGATGCTTGCCAAGTATGTCAGCGACCCGGTAGAGCGTCAGCGTTTTGTGCTTGCGGCGTACAATAGCGGCATTGCGCACATCTACGATGCCATCGCATTGGCGAAGAAATATGGCAAAAATCCGCAAGTGTGGTATGCCAATGTCAGCGATGCGCTGCTGATGAAAGCCAATCCGGAATACTACAACGACGAGGTGTGCAAGTATGGTTACTTCCGCGGACGTCAGACGGTAAATTACGTGGTCGAGGTCGAGCGCAGTTACCACAAATTCTGCAAATAGACCGATAAAAACAGCACGACGCCGGCATTGGGTTTCTGCCGACGTCGAATTCTTTCTGTCAAATCTGCGTTTAGTCGAAAATGCGGTCCCAGTCTTTCCAAACGGGTTCGTAGCCGAGCGCGCGAATGTCGTTCGCCACGTCGAATGGCGAGCGTTCGTCGCTGACGTGGAATTGCTCGAGTGCTTCGCGAGCGTGGGTATAACCACCCGGCTCGGTGCGGCTTCCGGCACTCATCGACGTAACACCCAGTTTCATCATATTTTCGCGAAGTCGGGGATTTTCGCGGGTCGAATAGGAGATGTCGACGTCGTGGTCGAAAATTCGGAATGCAAAGGTCACTTGCGCCAGTTGACGGTCGGTCATCGTTACGTTCGGCTGAAATCCGCTTTCGGAAGGGCGCATTCGCGGGAAGTTGACCGAATAGCGTGTCCGCCAATAGTGCTTTTGAAGGTAGCGCAGATGGTAAGCCATCATAGTGATGTCGGTGCGCCAATCTTCGAGCCCGATAAGCACGCCCATTCCGATTTTGTGGACTCCGGCTTGTCCCATTCTGTCGAAGCCGTTCAGACGCCATTCGAAAATCGACTTCATACCCTTCGGATGGTAGAGTTTGTAACGGTCTTTGTGGTAAGTCTCTTGGAAGCACACCACGCCGTTGAGTCCGGCGTGAGTGAGTCGCAGATAGTCGTCGGCTTTGAGCGGCATTACCTCAATCGACAGGTTGTTGAAGTAGGGACGTGCGATGTGCAGGGCGTTTTCGAGATAGTCGACGCCTGCAATCGCCGGGGCTTCGCCGGTGACAATCAGCAGGTTTTCGAAGGGACCGAGTTCGCGGATGGCGCGGCATTCGGCGGCGATTTGCTCGTCGTTGAGAGTGACGCGCGTAAACTTGTTGTTGTGGTTAAATCCGCAGTAGACGCAGAAGTTTGTGCATGCATTGCTAAGGTAGAGCGGGATATACATGCTGATGACTTTTCCGAAACGCTCTTGAGTGTACTTCATCGACAGTTGCGCCATTTGCTCGAGATAAGGCTCGGCGGCGGGCGAGATGAGCGCCATAAAGTCGTCGACGTTGAGCGTCGGTTTAGCGAGAGCGATTTCTACATCGCGGTGCGTTTTCGAGGCAATCCGCGATGTAGTGTCGTCCCAACTGATATGTTCTAATTCGTCAGAAAACATTTGTTGCTAAATGATTTAGTCGTTCAATTCTTTGCAGATTTTTTGCGATATACGCATTGCGCAGAAGTTCGGTCCGCACATTGTGCAGAATTTGTCGTCGCTGCCGCGGCTCTCGATGTAGTATTGTCGAGCGCGAGCGGGGTCGAGCGAGAGGTTGAATTGGTCTTTCCAACGGAATTCGAAACGCGCCTTGCTCATGGCGTCGTCGCGCACTTGAGCGCCGGGAAGGCCTTTCGCCAAGTCGGCAGCGTGAGCGGCAATCTTGTAGGCAATGACGCCGTTGCGCACGTCTTCGCGGTCGGGCAGGCTGAGGTGTTCTTTGGGCGTAACGTAGCAAATCATCGCCGTACCCCACCAAGCGATGTGTGCGGCGCCGATAGCCGAGGTGATGTGGTCGTAGCCGGGAGCGATGTCGGTGGTCAACGGGCCGAGGGTGTAGAACGGAGCTTCGTGGCAAGCGGCAACTTCGCGGTCGACGTTTTCTTTGATTTTGTGCATTGGAATGTGTCCCGGACCTTCGATGATGACTTGCACGTTGTGCTTCCAAGCGCGTTCTGTGAGTTCGCCGAGCACGTCGAGTTCGAGGAATTGAGCGCGGTCGTTAGCGTCGTGGATAGAGCCGGGGCGCATGCCGTCGCCGAGCGATACGGCAACGTCGAATTGCGACAGAATTTCGCAAATCTCGTCGAAGTGGGTGTAAAGGAAACTTTCTTGGTTGTGCACGACGCACCATTCGGTCATAATGCTGCCGCCACGCGAAACACATCCGGTCAAGCGTGAGCCGATAAGTTCGGCATGAGCGCGAAGCACACCTGCGTGGATGGTGAAGTAGTCGACGCCTTGTTCGCACTGCTCGATGAGCGTGTCGCGATAGATTTCCCAAGTGAGTTTTGCCACGTTGCCGTCGACTTTCTCAAGCGCTTGGTAGATAGGCACAGTGCCTACGGGAACGGGGCAGTTGCGGATAATCCATTCGCGGGTTTCGTGGATGTTTTTGCCAGTCGAAAGGTCCATAAGCGTGTCGCCGCCCCAGTAGCAACTCCAGATGGCTTTGTCGACTTCTTCTTTGATGCCCGACGAAAGTGCGCTGTTGCCGATGTTGGTGTTGAGTTTTACGGAAAACGCTTTGCCGATAATCATCGGTTCGGCTTCGGGGTGGTTGATGTTGGCGGGAATTACGGCGCGTCCGGCAGCCACTTCTTCGCGAACGAATTCGGGCGTGATGTAGGAGTCGATGCCGAGTTCTTTATTGTTAAGATTTTCGCGGATTGCAACGTATTCCATTTCGGCGGTAACGACGCCGGCGCGAGCGTAAGCCATCTGAGTGACGTTCTTGCCCGGGAGAGCACGCATCGGGTTGTGACGAGTGGCGAAGCGGATTTCGTCGAGGCTTTTGTCGGCGAGACGCATGCGGCCGTAGTCGGACGAAATGCCGTCAAGCGTTTCGACGTCGCCGCGGTCTTTGACCCATTGCTCGCGGATGCGGGGCAGACCTTTGTTGATGTCGGTTTCGACGTTAGGGTCGGTGTAGACGCCGCTGGTGTCGTTAACCACGACGTAGCCGTTGTCGCTGAACACTTTCTCGCCGTCGACGATGGTTACTGTCGGGGTTAGGTTGATTTTGCGCATACCCACTTTGATGGGGAAAAGCGTTCCGTCGACGTAGATTTTCTCCGACCCGGGATATGAGTTGATGTTGATGTCTTTGATTTCCATAGAATTGAATTTTGTTGATTAATCGTTTAAGAATGAGGTTAACGGGCTGCTTGCTTGGGCACAGTCGCTGATTTGACCGAGACCGGCGAGGTAAGCCATGCGTCCGGCTTCTGTGGCGAGACGGAAAGCGCGCGCCATAGCGACGGGGTCGTGAGCCACGGCGATAGCAGTGTTGACCAACACGGCATCGGCTCCCATCTCCATAGCCTCGGCGGCGTGCGAGGGTGCGCCCAGTCCGGCATCGACAACGACGGGTACGGTCGACTGCGCGATGATGATTTCGAGCATTTCTTTGGTTTTCAGACCTTTATTGGTGCCGATAGGCGCGCCGAGCGGCATTACGGCAGCCGTGCCGACTTCTTCGAGGCGCTTGCAGAGCACGGGGTCGGCTTGGATGTAGGGAAGCACGACGAATCCGTCGGCAGCGAGAGTCTCGGTTGCGCGAAGCGTTTCGATGGGGTCGGGAAGAAGGTAACGCGGGTCGGGATGAATCTCGAGTTTGATGAAATTCGTGCCGAAACATTCGCGCGAGAGTTGAGCGGCGAGCACAGCCTCTTCGGCATTGCGTGCGCCCGACGTGTTGGGCAGAAACTGCACCTTTTCGCGGTTGATGTGTTGCAGCATGTCGTCGCCGGCGGCATCGTCGGGATGCAGGCGCTTCATGGCGACGGTTATCATTTCGCTTTCGGAAGCGAGTATGGCTTGTAGCATCAGTTCGTTCGACGAAAACTTGCCGGTGCCGACAAATAGGCGCGACGAAAATTCGCGTCCTCCGATGATTAGTTTGTCCATATTATATGTTGTTTAATCGTTTATCAATAATTTGTTGCAGACGGTCGACTATGCGAGCGGTTTCTGCCGTGATGTCGTCGGCGCCGATGATTGCTCCCGACATAGCGATACCGTTAACGCCGGTAGCCATAATCGCATCGATGTCGTCGTAGGTTATTCCGCCGATAGCCACGATGGGCAGGCGGATGCTCGACTCTTTCATGCGTCGGATGATTTCGGCGTAGCCTTCGATGCCGAGCACGGGGCTCAGTTGCTTTTTTGTTGTGGTAAATCTAAACGGACCGACGCCGATGTAGTCGATGTCGAGATGTCGCATTCGCTCAACGTCGTCGAACGTGTTGGCGGTCGCGCCGATGATTGCTTCCATGCCGAGCATCTCGCGCGCTTCGACGGGATTCATGTCGTTGCGACCGAGGTGAACGCCGTCGAGTTGCAACTCTTTAGCAATCTCGACATGGTCGTCGACGACGAAGATGCAGTCGTTGTCGGCGCAAATAGGCTTGGCTTGCCGCGCCACTTCGATGATTTCGTCGACCGGGGCGTCTTTCATGCGCAGTTGCACCCAACGGCAACCGCCTGCTACGGCGGCGCGTATCTCGTCGAGAATCGTCATTTTCGGATGCGGGTGAGTGATGAATTGTAGCATATTATAAATATTGTTTTATTGTTTTTATACGCTGTTTTAGCACGTCGGCATCGGCGTCGGCAAAGAGGTAACCCAGGAATGCGGCTCCGGAGAAACCGAGTTGCCGAAGTTCGTCGATTCGGTCGGGGGTAACTCCTCCGAGCGCGATGATGGGCACGCGTAGACGCTTGTCGCTGAGCGCATTATGCAGCGCATCGGCTGAGAAATGCGACCGATAGCCCGCCTTGCTGATGCTGTCGTAGATTGGACTGAGCGTGCAGTAGGCGTTGCCGATGATAGTGTCGTTGAGTTCGTCGATGCTATGCAACGAGCGCGAAACGCGTCCCGGGTAGCCTCTCGGCGGTTTGGGATTGCGACGATTCAGGTGAATGCCGCCGACGCCGTAGTCTTCGGCGAGTTCGTGGCGGTCGTGTAGCGTAAGCTGCGCTCGGTAGGGCTCGCCAATCGACTCCAAATAGGCGCGCAGACCGGGCTCGTCGGCGTCGGGCTTGCGTACGTGCACGAAGTCGAAACCGGAGTCGATGAGCATTTCGACCAACTTCGGCTCGTCGGGCACGGTGCGTTCGGGCGTGATAGCTATCAGCCGGAACCTATCCGCCATACGATGCTTTGATGACGATAATGTTGTCACCGTCGTGCAATTCAGTGTCCTGCCATTTTGGGCGCGGAATCATTTTCCCGCCAACAGCAACTGCTACGTTAGTGAGTGCTGCACCGCGTTCGGTGATGACTTGTTCGATGGTCGGCGTTGCGTCGTATTGACGCTCTTCGCCGTTTACTTTTAGAGTAATCATTTTATTATTAGTTTTTTAGGGTCGTAAAAATGGTTAAGCGGTCCGTGACCTTTGCCGATTGCAACTTGCGCGCCGGCTTCGATGGCAGCCTGCACGTATTGCTTAGCCTTGTCGACGGCTTCGGCGATATTGCAACCTAAAGCCAGGAACGACGCAATAGCCGACGAGAGTGTGCATCCGGTGCCGTGAGTGTTGGTTGTTGGGATGCGATTACCGGCGATGCTCATAAAGCAACCGTCGACGCTGTAAAGTCGGTCGGTCATATGGTTGCTATCGAAATGACCTCCTTTGAAGAGTACGTTGCGACATCCCATGTCGAACAGCACTCGAGCAGCTCGGTCGAAACTGCGAATGTCGGTCAATGGGAAGCCGGCAAGGAGTTCTGCTTCCTGTCGATTGGGCGTAACGATGTCGGCGAGCGGAAATAGCAGACGTTTTACGGCTTCAATCGCTCCGTCGGCAATGAGTTTGCATCCCGAAGTAGATACCATCACCGGGTCGAGAACGATGTTGGTAGCTTTGTGTTCGGAAAGGCGGTCGGCAACGGCGTCGACAATTTCTTCGCTATAAAGCATACCCAATTTGACTGCATCAGGGCGCATATCCGCAAAGACGGCATCGATTTGGCGGGCAACGACGTTCGGCGAGATGCCTTCGACGGCGTCGACTCCGCAAGTGTTTTGTGCGGTTACCGCCGTGATGGCGCTCGCAGCATAGACGCCCAGCGCCGACATGGTTTTGATGTCAGCCTGAATGCCTGCGCCTCCGCACGAGTCGGAGCCTGCAATGGTTAAAGCAATTTTGTAATTCATTATGCCTCCTATTTATGATAAGGTGCATTTGGGGCATACTTGTAGACGAGAATCCGGCAATCCCTCCGGCGGCATTATCCGCTTCAGGTTCTCAGGGTATAATCTCAGCCTTTCGGCACCCCCTTGCACGTTGCAAAAGTAATGCAAATTGAGCAAAAATGCAAATGTACGAGGTGCGATGTGAGATTGATTATGTTTTGCCGATTCAAAACAAGAAAAACAAGATGGTTTTACCGTATTTCGAAAAATTAGCTGTTTGTTTTTCTAAAATCGAATAACTTGCGTATATTTGTAGACTAAAAGATGCTGAACGATGGAAGTTAAGGAACTAAAGCGATTGCCGGTAGGTATTCAGACCTACGACGAAATTGTGAATAATAACTGGCTTTATATTGATAAGACAGAGTATATTTACAAGATGGTAAATCTTAGTAAATACGTCTTTCTGAGTCGCCCGAGGCGGTTCGGAAAATCGCTTCTTGTTTCTACTCTTGCGGCTTATTTTGAGGGCAAACGATATCTTTTCAAAGGTACGTATATCGACAGCGTCGAGAAAGACTGGACGGAATATCCCGTGCTGCGGTTCGATATGTCGTTAGCTAAGCATCGAAACAAAGAGGATTTGCCGAGATACCTTCTTTACATTATCGAAAGAAATGAGAAGAAATTCGGATTGACTTCGGACATATCCGACCCTAATTTACGCCTGACAAACTTGATACAATCGGCTTATGAGCAGACCGGGAAGCAAGTCGTTGTCCTCATCGACGAGTACGATGCACCGCTGCTTGACGTTGCTCACGAAAAGGTGCAACTCGATGATTTACGCCAAATTATGCGTAATTTCTATTCGCCGCTCAAAGCTTGCGATAATTATTTGAAATTCGTTTTTATCACCGGAATCACAAAGTTTTCGCAACTCAGCATCTTCAGCGAA
>JBJEDP010000286.1:0-3309 GCA_051872175.1 Candidatus Limisoma sp. | reverse complement strand
TGGCGGAGCATTTGATAGGGCATAATGCGTCTGCCGAAATAGACTATACGGTGTTTTGCTCGAGCAAGGACTTGCATGAGCATCCCGAGCGCTATAAGAATGCACGGTTGCGCTACGTGGGGCTGCACGCTAACGGCAAGCAGTCGATTCCTTACGACATCATCTCGATGCTGCGTTGCCTCTGGCGCGGCTACGACGTGCTGCTCATCCTCGGCGTGTCGGGCTGCTATTTCTTGCCGATTCTGCGCCTGCTCTATTGGGGCAAGATAATTGTGAACATCGACGGCTTGGAGCATCGCCGCGCCAAGTGGAGCCGACCGGCACGCTTCGTGCTGCGTACGTCGGAGGCAGTCGCCGTGCGGTTTGCCAACGTTGTGATTGCCGACAATAAAGGCATCTCCGACTATGTGGAAGAGACGTACGGCAGGCGCGCGGAGATGGTGGCGTACGGTGGCGACCACGTGTTTCGCACGGTCGACGAAGCGTTCTGCACGTCGACGCTCGAGACATACGGCTTGACGCGCAGTAGCTATGCCATTGGCGTGTGCCGGATTGTGCCCGAAAACAATTGCCACGTCGTCTTGGAAGCATTCGCGCGAACGGGGCAGACGTTGGTGTTCGTCGGCAACTGGCAGTCGAGCGACTACGGACGCAACTTGCGCGAGCAGTATTCGGGACGGGCGAACATTCATATGCTCGATGCCATCTACGACCTCGACGTGCTCTACGTGTTGCGCAGCAACGCCGGCTTGTACGTGCACGGCCACAGCGCCGGCGGCACGAATCCGTCGCTCGTCGAAGCGATGTTTTTCGGCATACCGATATTGGCGTTCGACGTGGTGTACAACCGCGAGACGACCGACGGCAAGGCGTGGTATTTCGCCGGCACGGAGTCGCTCGTAGCCGAACTCAGTCGCGCATCCGACGAGCGCGCAGCCATGGGCGCGCAGATGCTGAGCCTGGCACGCGAGCGCTATACGTGGCATTCGATTGTCAAGCAATACGAGGCGCTCTATGACAAGTAGTGCCGACGATGTGACAAAATGTCAGTGGCGCACGGCGTTTTTGCGAGTTGGCACGAATTATGCAAAAGCAAAGAGTGTCGCGACGAGCGAAAGCCCCGGCGACAAGAAATGAATGTAAAACAAAAAACATATTAATTATGGCATTAAACATCAAACCGTTAGCAGACCGCGTTCTGGTAGAACCGGCAGCAGCTGAAGAAAAAACTGTAGGTGGAATCATCATTCCCGATACCGCAAAAGAAAAACCGTTGCAAGGCAAAGTGCTCGCTGTTGGCACAGGCACAAAAGACGAAGAAATGGTAGTCAAAGAAGGTGATACCGTACTCTACGGCAAATATTCGGGCACAGAACTCGAGTTTGAAGGCAACAAATATTTAGTAATGCGCCAAAGTGACATTTTGGCAATTCTTGGATAATTAATCTGAAAAAACTTACAACTATGGCAAAAGAAATAAAATTTGATATCAAGGCTCGCGAAGAGCTCAAAAAAGGCGTTGACGAACTTGCAAACGCAGTGAAAGTAACCCTTGGCCCGAAAGGTCGCAACGTGATTATCGAAAAGAAATTCGGCGCACCGCACATCACCAAAGACGGTGTGACAGTTGCTAAAGAAGTAGAGCTCGAAGACGCATTCCAAAATATGGGTGCACAACTCGTAAAGGAAGTAGCATCGAAGACCGGCGACGACGCTGGCGACGGAACAACTACAGCAACCGTGCTTGCACAAGCCATCATCAATGTAGGTCTTAAGAACGTGGCAGCCGGCGCTAATCCCATCGACCTCAAGCGCGGTATCGACAAAGCCGTAGCCAAGGTGGTTGAAGGCATCAAGGCACAATCGCAAGAAGTCGACGACGATATGGCAAAAATCGAGAACGTTGCTCGTATTTCGGCTAACAACGATGCCGAAATCGGTAAACTCATCGCCGACGCAATGCGCAAGGTTAAGAAAGAAGGCGTCATCACCATCGAAGAAGCAAAAGGTACGGAAACGACAGTTAAGGTCGTTGAAGGTATGCAATTCGACCGCGGCTACATTTCGCCGTATTTCGTAACCAACACCGAAAAGATGGAATGCGAGATGGAAAATCCGTATATCTTGATTTTCGACAAGAAAATTTCGAACCTCAAAGATATGCTTCCCATCTTGGAACCCGTTGCACAAAGCGGCCGTCCGTTGCTCATCATCGCAGAAGACGTCGACAGCGAAGCACTCGCAACGTTGGTAGTAAACCGTCTGCGCGGCTCGTTGAAGATTTGCGCCGTTAAGGCTCCGGGCTTCGGCGACCGTCGTAAAGAGATGCTCGAAGACATCGCAGTGCTTACTCACGGTGTTGTAATTTCGGAAGACAAAGGTCTGAAACTCGATATGGCAACCGTTGATATGCTCGGTGAAGCCGAAAAAGTTACCGTCGACAAAGAAAACACTACAATCGTTAACGGTAAGGGCGATAAAGAACTCATCGCAGAGCGCGTTGCACAAATCAAGGCACAAATCGAGAAAACAACGTCGGACTACGACCGCGAGAAACTTCACGAACGTCTTGCCAAGTTGGCAGGCGGCGTAGCAGTGCTCTACGTAGGCGCTCCGTCGGAAGTTGAGATGAAAGAGAAGAAAGACCGCGTCGACGATGCGTTGAGCGCAACTCGCGCAGCTGTTGCCGAAGGTATCGTTCCCGGTGGCGGTGTGGCATACATCCGTTGCGTTGAGTCGCTCGAAACGCTCCAAGGCGACAACGACGACGAAAATACCGGTATCCAAATCGTTAAACGTGCAATCGAAGAGCCGCTTCGTCAGATTGTTGCAAATGCAGGTCTCGAAGGCGCTATCATCGTACAAAAAGTGAAAGACGGCGCAGGTGACTTCGGCTTCAATGCACGTTCTGACAAGTATGAAAACTTCTTCGAAACCGGCGTAATCGACCCGGCAAAGGTAACACGTGTTGCTCTCGAAAATGCAGCATCGATTGCCGGAATGTTCTTGACAACCGAATGCGTAATTTCCGACAAGAAAGAAGAAAATCCCGCACCGGCAATGCAGAATCCCGGAATGGGGGGCGGCATGGGCATGATGTAATCGCAAACATCACAACAAGGCTCTCAGCCTGATTGAAAATACTAAAGAATGTCATTTCTTGATTCGCGAGAAATGACATTCTTTTTTTGCATCCCAGAAATTTTGCTTATCTTTGTTAAGTATAAAGTGAAAAACAGCAAAGTCAATCCTTTGCTGCTGAAAACGGTTGATATCCACCCACCCAAAACGGGGATATCCGTTCACTTT
>JBJEDP010000285.1:0-3318 GCA_051872175.1 Candidatus Limisoma sp. | reverse complement strand
TTTTTTGACATTTTTTCTTGAAAAATATGAACATATTGAAATTTTTAATTATTTTTGCAGCAATTAATGTGTTATTAATAAAAACCGAAATTCTATGAAAAGTAGATTATTCTTGCTCATAACGTGCCTGATGATAGGCATCGGAGCAAAAGCGCAAACGGCACAAATTAGCGGTAGTGTCGTAACGGAAACCGACGGCGAGCCAATCATTGGCGCAACTGTTATGGTAAAAGGTACAAAAATCGGTACGACAACCGATGTTAATGGCCAATTTTCAATCACCGGAGTTCCCGCAAACGCAAAGACTTTGACAGTGACTTACGTGGGAATGAAGAAAGCGGAAGTGCAAATTGCACCAAAAGTAAAGGTTGAAATGAAATCTGCAATTGAAGAACTTGACGAGATTATGGTTGTTGCCTACGGCACTGCCAAGAAAAGCAGTTATGCCGGCTCGGCATCGCTCGTAAGAGCAGACGCCATAAAAGACGTCCCGTCGACCACGTTCGAGAATGCACTGAACGGCAAAGTTGCCGGCTTGCAGCTCACCAACAATTCGGGTCAGGCAGGTTCTGCTCCGGCAATCCGCATCAGAGGTATCGGCTCGATGAATGCCGGCAACGAACCGCTATACGTTATCGACGGCGTGCCCGTTTCGTCGGGTAACATCGGTCAAATGGACGGCGAGATTTATTCGACCAACAACATTATGAACTCGCTCAACCCCGACGATATCGAATCGATTTCGGTATTGAAAGACGCGGCAGCATCTTCGCTCTACGGTTCGCGTGCAGCTAATGGTGTTATCCTCATTACCACAAAAAAAGGCTCTACAGGCAAACCCACCATCAACTTCAAGACCGAAGTCGGCTTCACCCCGTGCTGGGCTACCGACAACTACGAAACAGCAAGCGTTCAAGACAACGTCAATATGCTCTACACCGTGTTCCACGACTATGCCACTAACGGCGAAGGTTGGACCGAAGAAGAAGCAAATGCATACGCATTGAAGCAACTCAACAAGAAATTTAACCAGCACGGCTATCAATTCTCGACAAACGGTATTGGCGCTCGCGAAAACGTAATCATCGGCGAATACGACAACTCCGGACGTGGCGGTAAATATTACGACTGGGACAAGGCGTACTTCCGTACGGCAACTTACCAGACCTACGACTTTAGCGTAAGCGGTGCTACCGATAATACAAACTACTACACTTCGTTGGCTTACACAAAAGACGAAGGCCGTTTGAAAATCAACAGCTTCAAGCGCGTTTCAGGTCGCGTGAACTTGAACCAAAAAGTAGGTAAATATTTCGAATTTACCACCAACGCATCGTTTGCAAAGACCGACAAGAGCGGCTACAACGACACCCGCAGCACCGGTGCCAACTACTTTATGCAAACTCGCAACCTTCTCTGGGGTCTCTATTGGCCTACCGACTATAAAACAGGCAAGCCGTGGACAAAAAGATACGGTAGCTATGCTTACAATGGCTTATACTACGACAACGAATGGGAAAACAGTTCAATCAACACCAAGTTGATGGCTGCCGAAACGCTCACAATCCACATTCTGCCGGGCTTGGACGTTCGTTCGCTCTATTCTTACGACAATACGAACGTCAAAGACCACATCTATTATAGTGCAAACCACTTCTATGGTTCTGCAGATAATGGTAACGTGACAGAATATCGCACGACTTACGAGAAGATGGTTTCGTCGACTACGGCAACTTACAACACCACAATCGACAAGCACACCTTCGGCATTATGGCAGGTTTCGAAGCAGAAAAGAACAAAACCGACTATCTCCGCGCAACGGGTACAAATCTTCCGGTCAGCACACTCCACACAATATCGACAGCCGGAACACAGACTTCCGGAGGATATTCATGGGGCAACTCGATGGCTTCTATCCTGTCGAAAGTCGACTACAACTTCGACGACCGTTACTTCATTTCGGGCTCGTTCCGTCGCGACGGTTCTTCGCGTTTGAGCGAAGAAGAACGCTGGGGTAACTTCTGGTCGGTTGCCGGCGCATGGAACATCAAAAAAGAAAGCTTCCTCGCCGACGTCGATTGGCTTGACAACCTGCGCATCCGCGCTTCATACGGTGTCAACGGTACATTGCCTTCGAGCAACTACGGCTATATGAGCCTCGTCAACTACACCAATAAATATATGGGCAACCCGGGCGGAACAATCAGCTCGATTGGCAACAACAACCTCTCATGGGAAACAAGCTACAATGCCAACGTCGGCATCGACTTCGCCCTACTCTCCAATCGCTTGCGCGGTACTGTTGAATTCTTCAACCGCGATTCGAAGAACCTGCTTCAAGACGTGCCCATTTCGCAAGTTACGGGCTTCTCATCGACGCTTCAGAACATCGGTAGAATCAACAACCACGGCGTAGAAATCGAAATCGGCGGCGACATCATCACCAAAGGCGACTGGACATGGACAGCAAGCCTCAATGCATCGTTCTTGAGTTCGAAAGTCAAAGAACTCTACGGCGGCGCCGATATCATTTGGTACGACCCGACAGGCGGCGACGACCGCGCACAATACATCTACCGCGAAGGCTCGCCCACATTGTCGTTCTACGGATTTGAATGGGCAGGTGTCGACAAGACCAATGGTAAGAGTGTCTACTACGTAAACGACCCCGACGACCCCAAAGCCGGCGACTTCCTCTACAACGGTCGCGGCGCAACCTACGACTACGATAACGCCAACTACACAATCATCGGTAATGCTACTCCGAAAGTCTACGGCGGTCTTAACACCACCGTTACATGGAAAGGCCTCTCTCTCGGATTGGCATTTACTTACAAGATTGGCGGAAAACTCTACGACGGTGCATATAAAGACGTTGCCGACGACGGTTACTACTGGGAACGCATCCGCTCGAAAAACTATTTCGAAAACTTGTGGACACCCGAAAATCCGAACGGCTCGGAACCGCAAATCTCAGGTCTTGACCTCACCGACGCTATGGAATACAGCTCGCGCCACATTTTCAACGCAAGCTATCTGCGCCTGAAGTCGATGACTCTCGGCTACACCATCCCGGCTTCCATCACAAAGAAAGCATACATCCAAAATGCTCGCTTATTCTTTAGCGGTACAAATCTGCTGACTTTCTCAAAATACAAAGACGCAGACCCGGAAGTTAACGAATATGGTACTCGCGGTTGGGAGACACCTCTTGGCAAAACATTCGTATTCGGTATTGAGTTGAAATTTTAAAATTGAACAACGATGAAAACAACAAAAATATTTTTCGCTGCATTAACAGCATTGGCAATAACGTC
>JBJEDP010000284.1:0-3337 GCA_051872175.1 Candidatus Limisoma sp. | reverse complement strand
CTCCCACTTCAAAATCAGCCAGAACGTAAGGGCTGTGCAGAACGACGAGAAGGCATAAACTTCGCCTTCGACCGCCGAAAACCAGAAGGTGTCGCTCCAGGTGTAGGCAAGAGCACCGACCACGCCCGAGCCCATAATGATGAGCATCTGACGAAGGTCGACCTCTTCGGCGCTATCGTCGACAATCAGTCGGCGGACAAGCTGCGTAATGGTCCAAAAGAGTAACAAAATCGTGCCTGCACTTAGTAGCGCCGACATTGAGTTAACACAAATGGCTACCGTTTCGGGACCCGATGCAAAGTTGACAAAGAACCGAGCAGCGAGCATAAAAATCGGGTTGCCGGGCGGGTGGCCAACCTCTAACTTGTAGCCTTGCGAAATGAATTCGCCACAATCCCAGAAACTCGCAGTGGGCTCGAGTGTCAGCAGGTAGGTCACCGCCGCTACAACAAACATTAGCCAACCGAGCGAGTTGTTGATTAAGTTGTATCTTTTCATTAAAGGTATAATTAGTTACGTTCTAACTAAAGCACACTGTTGCGGTAAATTTTCGACATTGAGGTCGCCCGTCGGCGACGACTACCGAGCTCTAATAACCGCGCAAAATGTGCAATTTATTTCAAAAAGCAAATTTAATGCCTTTGGCGCACTTTGTCGGCGGTGTAGTCGTTAAAAAAGGTAAAACCGTAGAAGAGGAAGTGATTAAACTGCTGCAAACACAGCCTAACACGTTGAATTTCAAATAATTAGCACATTGCTAATTATCTCTACCCCAAGCAGTTAGCAAAATTTTAGCCTTTGCCGGACCGACAACCGACGCGATTTCGTCAGCCGGAGCCTCTTTTGCGCGCTTGAGGCTGTGGAAATGGCGGATAAGTTGGTTTGCTGTCTTCTCACCGATGCCCTTGATGCTGTCGAGTTCGGAAGCCACCTGACTCTTGCTGCGGCGGTTGCGGTGATGAGTGATGCCGAAGCGGTGAGCCTCGTTACGCAGATGCTGAACGACACGGAGCGTTTCGCTGGTTTTGCTGATATAGAGCGGCAGGCTGTCGCCGGGGAAATAGATTTCTTCGAGTCGCTTTGCGATGCCGATAAGAGCCACGCGGTCGCGAATGCCGATTTCGTCGAACGCCTCGACGGCTGCGCTCAACTGACCTTTGCCGCCGTCGACGATGACCAACTGCGGCAAGTCGTCGCCCTCCGCCAACAGTCGGGTGTAGCGCCGGGTAAGCACCTCCTTCATCGAGGCAAAATCGTCGGGGCCGACAACGGTCTTGATGTTGAAATGGCGATAGTCTTTCTTCGACGGTTTCCCGTTGCGGAACACCACGCACGACGCCACCGGATTCGTTCCTTGCGTGTTGGAGTTGTCGAAGCACTCGATGTGGCGCGGCAACTCCGGCAGGCGGAAGTCTTTTTGAATCTGCAACAACAGACGAGTCGTGCGCTGCTCGGGATTGAGCTTCTCCATTGCGTTGATGCGGTCGATTTTTCGCTGACGAGCGTTGTTGTGCGACACGTCGAGCAACTTACGTTTGTCGCCACGTTGAGGCACGAAGAACGACACGCCCTCGCACTCGAAATCGGGTACAAACGGCACAACTACTTCGCGCAAATCGAGACCGAATTCTTCGCGAGCAAGCGACACCGCATAGCCGAGAATCTCTGCCGGCGTTTCGTCGAGACGGGTGCGCAGTTCGTAGGTTTTGCAGCGCACCACAGAGCCGCGGCGCACGTGCATATAGTTGACAAAGGCGCGGTCGTCGTCGGGCTCGAACGAGAACACGTCGACATTACTGATTTGCGTGCTGACGATGACCGACTTCGCACGATAGCGCTCCACCAAGTCGTATTTCAACTTGACCTGTTGCGCCTCCTCGAAACGCAAATCGGCGGCGAGGCGTTGCATTTCGGCGACGAGATAGTCTTCGATGGGCTGCGTGTCGCCGGCAAGAATCTGCCGAATTTGGTTGATATATTCGGCATAATCGGCGGCGCTGATTGCCCCCGTGCAGCAGCCGCGACAGTTGTCGATATGATATTCCAAGCACACCTTGTTCTTTCCACGTGACACACTTTCGGGAGTTATCGCGAGTCGGCAACGGCGCACAGGGAAAATCTCCTCGATGAAGCGCAACACTGTGCGCGCCACTCCCGGATTGGCATACGGACCGTAGAATCGTCCGAGTTTTTTGTCGACGTCGCGCGTCATAAAAACGCGGGGATAATACTCGTTGGTGACGCAAATCCACGGGTAAGATTTGTCGTCTTTGAGCAAGATGTTATACTTCGGATTATGCTCTTTGATGAGCGCATTTTCGAGGTGAAGGGCATCGTCTTCCGAGCCGACAACCACATAATTGAGGTCGGCAATATGGCGCACGAGCATACGCGTTTTGAGGCTGTCGTGCTCGCGATTGAAGTACGACGATACGCGTCGGCGTAGGCGCTTTGCCTTACCCACGTAAATCACCGTGCCCTCCCGGTCGAGGTAGAGATAACATCCCGGCAGGTCGGGCAGCAACGACACTTTCAGCCGAAGTCGTTCGGCTACGTCGTCGTTGTTGTCGTGCTTCTGTATGTCGTCGGTTTCTGCCATATTTCGATAGAAATTCCTATGGGTGGCTTACAAAAAAACTTTGCAGAGTCCCGCAATAGAACTCTGCAAAATTAGCAAATTGTGCACGAAAAATAAAGCGAAATCGCGCAATATTTTGTACGTCGTTAGTAGACGATAAGCGAGTTAACGTCAACGTCGGCAGGAAATACGTCCCTACCCTTCAAGAACGAAAGTTCGATGATGAAGTTGATATAAATCTTCTTGGGATTCATCGATTTCACGAGTTCATAAGCAGCCATCATCGTACCGCCTGTAGCGAGGACGTCGTCGTGGAGCACAACAACATCGTCGGGAGTGATAGCGTCGCGGTGGATTTCGATAGTATCAGTGCCATACTCTTTCGAGTAAGACATTTTGAGAGTGTCGGCGGGCAATTTACCCGGTTTGCGAACAGGCACGAATCCGGCATTGAGTTCGTAGGCAAGGATAGAAGCGCCGATAAAGCCGCGCGATTCGATACCCACAACTTTCGTAACGCCGAGTTCTTTGTAACGTTCGTTCAGCGTGGCGCCGATAACCTTCATCGCAGCGGGGTCTTTAAACGCTGTTGTGAGGTCTTTGAACACGATACCCTTGGTCGGGAAATCATAAACGTCACGGATAATGTCTTTTACTTGTTCAAGTTTCATTTCTGTTATCTATTTATGTTATTATATTTCAATTAGTTTTACGCAATTTGTTCCACGTGGAACATTGTTTTTGTCACCTTCCGAGCAT
>JBJEDP010000283.1:0-3344 GCA_051872175.1 Candidatus Limisoma sp. | reverse complement strand
CCCTTGACGTTGTATAAATGTGAATGAAAACAAATAACTATATCGTATTTTTAAGATTATTCTTCGCTGCGGAGGATTTCGGTACAGTCTTTCATTTCGCGGTATTCAGCCCAGTCGGGGTCGCGTTCGGCGTAGATGGCGATGGGCAGTAGTTCTTCGAAGTCGGATAGGGCTTTGTTGAGCAGGCTCTGGAATTTCTGCGTGCTTAATGCGTAGAACACCCAATTGCGTTCGCCGGCGCCGGTGTAGATGCCGGTCATAACCACGCCGGAATCCTTTGCCGTGACGGCATGGAAGGCTTCCGTGACCTGTTCCATGGTCTTCGATGTGGCGACGTCGGGCATTCCCGTCGGGTCGGGGGTGTATTTCCAAGTTACCTCGATTCGGTCGGCATATTTGCCTGTGGCAATCAGCGGCTCTACACCGGAGCGACCCGTCACCATTATCAGTTGTCCGTTGTCGCTCTCGGTCGGTGCTGTCCACCATTCGTTTCCTATTTTCGGTCTGCTCATATCTTTATTCTGTTTCGTTGACGCAAAAATACTGAAAATACGCATAATTGGCAATTGCATAGTTGTTATTTTGCCGTAAAAATCTTAACTTTGACGAAAATTTTCGACAAGATGAAAGTTAAAGATACGAAATCGGAATTTGAAGCGGTGCTTAGCGGCTGTCGACGAATGTTTGCCGATAAGTTGGCAGACTATGGAGCTTCGTGGCGCATCCTTCGTCCGGAATCGCTTACCGACCAGTTGATGATAAAGGCAATGCGCATACGCACGCTGCAGCGCGAGGGCGAGGCGATGGTCGACGAAGGTATTACGCCGGAGTTTGTCGCTATTGTCAATTACGGTATCGTCGGCATGATTCAACTCGCCGAGGGTTGCGCCGATACTGTCGACATCGATGCCGACCGCGCGCTTGCGCTCTATGATGCTTACGCCGAAGAGACCAAGCAACTTATGTTGGCGAAAAATCACGACTACGGCGAGGCTTGGCGCTTTATGCGAGTGAGCACCTACACCGACTTGATTCTCACCAAACTCTATCGCACCAAGCAAATTGAGGACAACAACGGTCAAACTCGCGTGTCGGAAGGAATTGATGCGAATTATAAAGATATGGTCAACTATAGCGTCTTTGCCTTGATAAAACTTGGTTATGGCGAATGATTTCAAGCTGAAAACGAAGTGGGAAATTTATACGGTTTTGGCACTGCGCATGGTCGTCGGTGTCACGTTTGTCGTTTCCGGATTCGTTAAAGCTGTCGACCTTTGGGGCGTAGAATACAAGATAGCCGACTATCTCACTGCATTCGGTTGGGATTGGGCTAAGCCCTACATAGGCATCGTTGCCGTAATGTTGCCATTGACGGAATTTCTCGCCGGTCTGTGGCTCATTATCGGCTCATTCCGACGTTTTACCGTCTGGCTGATGCTGGTGATGATGGCATTTCTGTTGC
Source organism: Candidatus Limisoma sp. (assembly GCA_051872175.1). Classification (GTDB taxonomy): domain Bacteria; phylum Bacteroidota; class Bacteroidia; order Bacteroidales; family Muribaculaceae; genus Limisoma. Next base: position 1,882 of record JBJEDP010000283.1, on the reverse strand, counting down.
CCCTGTCGGCATACATTGCCTTTGCCAATCCGGTGGCGGATTGCGGCTGCTTTGGCGATGCTTTTGTCGTGTCGAACGGCGTTACGCTTGCAAAAAACATCTTCATCACCGCCGCTTTGGTATTCTTGTTGCCGCGCAATCACGGCTTGCGGAGCATCTACGGTCCCGCCGTACAGTGGATTACGGTGCTTTTGCCCTCGGTTTATTTGCTGCTCATAATGATTGTCGGCTACAATTGGCAACCAATCTTCGATTTTCGCCCTTATAAAATAGGTGTGACGATTGCCGATGCTTCTGCCGACCGTTCAGACTTCCTGTTTACCTACGAAAAAGACGGTGTGCAGCGCGATTTCGACGTCGACAACCTCCCCGACAGCACGTGGACATTTGTCGACCGCAAGCAAGTAGAGGTTGCCGCTGACGACAACCTTCGCCGCATTGCCATCTACGACGGCGATGACGAAGTGACCGACGACGTGCGCCTTGCCGACGGTGACGTCTTGTTGCTGCTAATCAGCGACATATCGCAAATCAACGTGGCTTATACGTTCGAACTGAACGAACTCTATAATAATGTGTCGGAGTCGGGCATCAACCTGATATGCCTTACCGGCAATTCCGAGAGCGAAATTGCGCAATGGCGCGAAATGTCGATGGCAGACTATCCCATCTACACGATGGACTCGAGCGAACTCAAATCGTTGGCACGCGGCAATCCGGCAGTCGTTTGGCTGCGCGACGGCACGGTGCTCTATAAGTCGACAATGGACGGCGCCGACATCGAGGCAATCCTTTTGGGCAAGCCCGTCGACGACCTTTTCGGCAGAGAGCTTCACGTCTTTATCTGGCTTACAACGCTCTTTATTGCCGCCATGACGCTGCTGCTGTTCATAAATCGTTCGCCTTTATTGATTAAATTAACAAAACGATTGAGGAAGAATCAAAATAAAGAATTACCTTTGCATCAGAATTCGCAAAACCAATTAAATAATCATAAACAACAAACAAAAATGAGAAAGAATATCGTAGCAGGCAACTGGAAGATGAACACTACTCTTCAAGAGGGTGTAGCATTGGCTAAAGAAGTAAACGAGGCATTGAAGACTCGTACACCGAACTGTGACGTAATTATCGGCGTTCCTTTTACACACTTGGCATCTGTAGCAGCAGCAATCGATACCGACAAGCTCGGCGTCAGCGCTGAAAACTGTGCAGACAAAGTGAGCGGCGCTTACACCGGTGAAGTGTCGGCAGCTATGGTTGCTTCGACAGGTGCAAAATATGTAATCCTCGGTCACTCAGAGCGTCGTCAATACTATCACGAAACTGCGGAAATCCTCAAAGAGAAAGTCGCTCTCGCTCTTGCTAACGGACTTACTCCGATTTTCTGCATCGGCGAAGTTCTCGAAGAACGCGAAAACGGTACATACTTCGACGTTGTTAAGGCTCAAGTAGAAGGCTCGTTGTTCGACCTCTCTGCTGAAGATTTCGGCAAAATCGTTCTCGCCTACGAGCCGGTTTGGGCTATCGGTACAGGCAAAACCGCTACTGCCGACCAAGCTCAAGAGATTCACGCTTTCATCCGCAAAACAATTGCCGACAAGTATGGCGCTGAAGTTGCAGACAGCACTTCTATCCTCTACGGCGGAAGCTGCAAGCCGACCAACGCTAAAGAACTCTTCGCTAAACCTGACGTAGACGGCGGTCTTATCGGTGGCGCTGCCCTCAAGGCTGACTCGTTTATGGGTATCGTTGACGCATTCTAATTTAACCCTTATAAAATAGGCTGCATAATATATTTTGTTTATATTTGCAGCCTATTAATCTTTATGAAACGGACATGAACGGCTTTCGCCAAAGGGAATGAAAATGGAATTCATTA
>JBJEDP010000282.1:0-17824 GCA_051872175.1 Candidatus Limisoma sp. | reverse complement strand
GATCTAGTAGCAACGGCCTTTCTGGGTAAAGAAGAGCATATAGTTGTGCATCGAAGCCGTGTAGACATGCTCGATAAAGTCTTCGTCGCGAGTGTCGCTGCCCTTGGCACCAACACCGCCGCGGTTTTGTGCGCGGAATTCCGACAAAGCCGTACGCTTGATATAGCCGAGGTGCGAGATGGTGATTATCATATCGTCGTCGGCATAGAAATCTTCGGCATTGAATTCTTCGGAAGCGTAAACGATATCGGTTTTGCGTTCGTCGCCGTATTTTTCGCGAGTTTCGATGAGTTCGTCTTCAATCACCTTGCGGCAAACGCTGTCGTCGTTGAGCACGGAGTTGAGGAATTCGATTTGGCGTTCGAGTTCTTCGTATTCAGCATGAAGTTTTTCGATGCTCATACCGGTAAGTGCGCTCAGGCGCATATCGACGATGGCACGAGTTTGCGGGTCGTCGAGGCCGAATCGCTCCGACAACTTGGCGCGAGCCTCTTCGGTGGTCGACGATGAGCGAATGATGTGCACCACTTCGTCGATGTTGTCGCAAGCAATAATCAAGCCTTCCACGATGTGTGCACGCTCCATAGCCTTGGCGAGCAAGAAGCGCGAACGGCGGATAACCACCTCATGGCGGTGGTCGACGAAGGCTTCGATGATTTCTTTAAGGTTGAGCACCTTGGGCACGCCGTTGACCAAAGCCACATTGTTGACGCTGAATGCCGATTGCAATTGCGTCATCTTGTAGAGCTTGTTGAGCACGACGTTGGCGTTGGCATCCGACTTGAGGTCGATGACGATGCGCATACCCTGGCGGTCCGACTCGTCGTTGACGTCGGAGATGCCGTCAATCTTTTTCTCCTTTATGAGGTTATCGATACTCTTAACGAGTTCCGACTTGTTTACGTTATAAGGAATTTCGGTAACGATAATTCTATCGTGTTCGTTTTCGGTTTCGACCTCGGCACGTGCGCGAACGACGACGCGACCGCGACCGGTCTCGTACGCCTCTTTAACGCCGGCATAGCCGTAGATTGTACCGCCCGTCGGGAAGTCGGGGGCTTTGACGTATTGCATCAACTCTTCGATGGTGATGTCGCGGTTGTTGAGCAATGCAATCGAAGCATTAATCGCTTCGGTAAGGTTGTGAGGCGGCATATTGGTAGCCATACCTACGGCGATACCCGACGCTCCGTTTACGAGCAAGTTCGGGAAACGTGTAGGAAGCACAACCGGCTCTTTTAATGTGTTGTCGAAGTTAGGAATGAAGTCAACGGTATCTTCATCGATGTCGCGCATCATTTCTTCGCCCATCTTAGCCAGACGAGCCTCCGTGTAACGCATGGCTGCCGGCGAGTCGCCGTCGACCGAGCCAAAGTTTCCTTGCGGGTCGACCAACGTGTAGCGCAACGACCAATCTTGTGCCATACGGACCATAGTAAGATAAATCGAAGAGTCACCGTGCGGGTGATACTTACCCATTACCTCACCGACAATACGCGCTGATTTCTTTTTCGGAGCCGTTGACGAGCTCCCCAACTTTTCCATCCCGAACAGCACACGGCGATGCACCGGCTTAAAGCCGTCGCGAGCATCCGGTAACGCTCGGGCAACGATAACCGACATTGAGTAATCGATGTAAGCACTCTTCATCTCTTTCTCAATATCAATCTTTTGAATACGATCTTCTGCCATATAGTTTTTTTACTAATTTTCATAGCCACACCCGGTGGCAATTAATTCTCTCGACAAAGCCGGCGTGCAATCTCGGCGACAGACGCCTTTATGCACCCGCTTTATCTTTGCAAAGATAATAAGAATATGCCAAATAGCCTAATTAATAGCAAGGTCTTTTCACCTATTAAATGCTAAAATTTTAAAAATATATTTTGTTGAACTGTTATTGGTAAACAACGACAAAAAACAGCGCAAAATAATTCCATTTCTAAATGTTTGGCACTATTTTTGTAACGATTTTTCGAAAACAATGAATATGGAATTTAAAGAAAACTCAAAATATAAGACCGCCGACGAGCAAATTTTGCCGCTTGTCGACGGATTCGATAACAACGACTACGAGGAAGAAGAGCCGTACGACAACAGTGCATCGCAGCCTCAGAAAGGTCCGAAATCTGCCGGCAGCACAACGGCAAAAGCCGGCAGCGACACTCCGGTGCTCGACAAATTTGCCGTCGACATCACCAAAGCAGCCGAAGAAGGACGTATCGACCCCGTGGTCGGGCGCAATCGCGAAATCGACCGACTGATACAGATTCTCAGTCGCCGCAAGAAAAACAACCCCGTGCTCATCGGCGAACCCGGCGTCGGAAAGTCGGCTATTGTCGAAGGGCTGGCACTCAGAATCAAGCAGCGCAAGGTGTCGCGCCTGCTTTTCGACAAGCGCATCATGTCGCTCGACATGGCGGCAATCGTGGCAGGAACGAAATTTCGCGGACAGTTTGAAGAGAGAATCAAAGCCGTCATCGACGAACTTAAAGCAACCGACGACATAATACTCTTTATCGACGAAATCCACACCATCGTAGGTGCCGGAAATGCCGGCGGCTCGATGGACGCCGCCAACCTGCTCAAGCCGGCTCTGGCGCGCGGCGAATTGCAGTGCATCGGCGCTACGACGCTCGACGAATACCGCAAGACGTTCGAAAAAGACGGAGCTCTCGACCGACGTTTCCAAAAGATTATCGTCGACCAAACCACTGCCGACGAAACACTCGAAATTCTCAAGCAAATCAAGGACAACTACGAGAAATTTCACAACGTAAAATACACCGACGAAGCACTGCGAGCATGCGTCAAACTCACCGAACGCTACGTCAGCGACCGCGCATTCCCCGACAAGGCTATCGACGCACTCGACGAAGCCGGGGCTAAAGCGCACGCCGCCAACGTCGAAGCACCTAAAGAAATCGAACAACTCGAGCAAAAGATTGCCGACGTTACAAAGAAAAAACAAGCCGCGGCAATTGCTCAAGACTTCGAAGCGGCAGCCAACTATCGCGACGAAGCCGAGATGCTTAAAAACGAGTTGAACGCACGAAAAACGGAGTGGGAAAGTTCACTCGCCGAGAATCGCCAAACCGTTGACGAGCAGTCGATTGCCGAGGTAGTTGCCACAATGACAGGCGTGCCCGTGCAACGCATTGCACGCTCGGAAGGCTCACGTCTGCTCGCCATGAAAGACGAGCTCAAAGCGCGTATCGTCGGGCAAGACGAAGCCATCAATAAGATTGTAAAAGCCATTCAGCGCAACCGCGTCGGGCTGAAAGACCCCAACCGCCCAATCGGCGCATTTATGTTCTTAGGACCCACCGGCGTCGGCAAAACACATATGGCTAAGATGTTATCGGAATACCTTTTCGACACTAAAGACTCGCTGATTCGCATCGACATGAGCGAATATATGGAAAAATTCGCCGTGTCGCGTCTCGTCGGAGCGCCTCCGGGCTACGTCGGATACGACGAGGGCGGACAACTCACCGAAAAGGTGCGCCGTCACCCCTACTCCGTCGTGCTGCTCGACGAATTGGAGAAAGCCCATCAAGACGTGTTCAACATGCTGCTGCAAGTGATGGACGAAGGCAGACTCACCGACAGTTTCGGCAGAACAGTCGACTTTAAGAATACCATTATTATAATGACGTCAAACATCGGCACACGTCAGCTTAAAGACTACGGCAACGGCATCGGATTCGACACCGGCACCGACCGCCAAGAGCAGTCGCGAAGCATTATACAAAAGGCTCTGAACAAGACGTTTGCGCCGGAATTCATCAACCGTATCGACGACATTGTGATGTTCAACAGCCTCGAGCGCGACGACATCTACAAGATTATCGACATCGAACTCGAAGGATTCTATCGCCGCGCCGCCGAGTCGGGATATGTCATCGAAATTACCGACAGCGCAAAAGCATTCCTGGTCGACCGCGGCTACGACGCTCAATACGGCGCACGTCCGCTCAAACGCGCCATCCAGGAATACATCGAAGACGACCTGGCAGAGCTGATTCTCGCCGACACAATCACCCGCGGCGACACCCTCCGCATCGACCACGTCGACGACGAGCCGCGTCTGAAGATGTCGGTTGTGCGTGTATGACAAAATTTCATATCATCACGATAAAATGTCACACCAAATGCGTGTGGCATTTTTTTTGCACGTACTTTCGCCGGAAATCAAAAAAACAATCATATATGCAAAAAGGTAAAATTGGTGTAACCACCGAAAACATCTTCCCGGTCATTAAAAAGTTTTTGTACAGCGACCACGACATTTTCTTGAGAGAGATGGTCTCGAACGCCATCGACGCCACTCAAAAGTTGAAAACACTTTCATCCTGCGGTGAATTCAAAGGCGAATTGGGCGACCTTCGCGTTGAAATCAAGCTCGACAAAGAAGCCGGCACGTTGACAATCTCCGACAAAGGTATCGGTATGACAGCCGACGACGTCGACAAATATATCAACCAAATCGCATTCTCCGGCGCTGAAGAATTCTTAGAAAAATACAAAGACAGCGCCAACTCGATAATCGGTCACTTCGGTCTCGGTTTCTACTCGGCATTTATGGTATCGAAAAAAGTGGAAATCCGCACCCTTTCGTGGAAAGACGATGCTAAAGCCATCAGCTGGGTATGCGACGGCAGCCCCGAATTCGAAATCAACGACATCGAAAAGGCTGAACGCGGTACCGACATCGTGCTCTACATCGACGACGAATGCAAAGAATTTCTTGAGAAAGACAAGATTGAGCAACTCCTCAAAAAATACTGCAAATTCTTGCCCGTACCCATCGTTTTCGGCAAACGTCAAGAGTGGAAAGACGGCAAGATGGTCGACACCGACGACGACAACGTCATCAACGATGTCAAACCGGCTTGGACGGCACAACCGACCGAACTGAAAGACGAAGACTACATCAAATTCTATCACGAACTCTATCCCGGCGATGACGACCCGCTCTTCTGGATTCACCTCAACGTCGACTACCCGTTTACGCTCACAGGTATCCTCTACTTCCCGAAATTTAAGAACAACCTCGACCTTCAGCAAAACAAGATACAGCTCTACTGCAACCAGGTGTTCGTGACCGACTCGGTCGAAGGCGTTGTGCCTGAATTTATGATGATTATGCGCGGCGTTATCGACTCGCCCGACATCCCGTTGAACGTGTCGCGCTCATACCTGCAAAGCGACGCAAACGTCAAGAAAATCTCTTCGTACATCACAAAGAAAGTGGCGTCGCAACTCGAAAACATCTTCAAAAACCGTCGAAACGAATTCGAAGAAAAATGGGACGACGTGAAGATTTTCATCGAATACGGTATGCTTACCGACGACAAATTCTGCGACTCGGCAATGAAGTTCGCCCTGCTGAGCAACACCGAAGGCAAACGCTTTACGCTCGACGAATACAAGCAACTCATCGAAGCAACCCAGACCGACAAAGAAGGCAACCTCATCTACCTCTACACGACCGACAAAACGGCACAATTCAGCCACGTTAAAGCCGCTACCGACAAGGGCTACGACGTGCTCGTCATCGACGACCAACTCACAAGCCCGTTCATCGGACTGCTCGAACGCAAACTCGAAAAAGCGCATTTCGTCAGAGTGGACAGCGACATCGTCGACAACCTCATCGTCAAAGAAGACCGCAAAGCCGTTGAGATGACCGAAAGCGAACGCAACGCAATGACAACACTCTTCAAGTCGCAAATCCCGACAATCGAGAAAAGCGATTTCCTCGTCTCGTTTGAGTCGCTCGCCGAGACAGCCACTCCCGTGCAAATCACCCAAAACGAATACCAACGCCGTATGAAAGAGATGGCGAAAGTTCAACCCGGAATGGCATTCTTCGGCGACTATCCCGATAGCTACAACCTGATTCTCAACGCAAACCACCCCATTCTGAAGCGCATCATCGCCGACGCTCACGCCGCGCTCGACTCGACGATTTCGCCAATCGACACCGAACTTACAGCAGTCAACGAGCGAATCAAAACTCTGCGCGACAAGAACGACGCTACCGACGACGAAAAAGCGCAACTCAAAAACGAAGAGGCTCAAGCCGAGCAACTCCGCGACAAGCAGAACAAAGCAATTGCCGACTATGCCGCTACAGTTCCCCAAATCGGGCAACTCATCGACATCGCATTGCTCGGAAACAACCTCCTCCGCGGCGAACAACTCGACAACTTCTTGAAACGCTCTATCGACCTTTTGAAATAAATTATCACCTCAATATAGTGATTTAGGCGAAGAATTTCCGCAGTGGAAATTCTTCGCTTTTTTTGTTAAAAAGCGCCTAATTCGAGTCTAAAAAAACACTAATAATTATAAAGAATTATAATATTTTTCCGTTTAAACATATGTTATGCAACATTTTTCTTTTTTAGACGAAAAATAATATTTATATTCGTGACAACATTTTATAAACCATTATAAGTAAAACTCCAAAACATATAGTCCCTATGAGTTACCTAAAGTTCGATAAGAACTTGCTGATTAACCTCGACCAATCTCTCCCGAAAGAGATATTGAGGACCAACAAAGCAGGTGCTTATCATTGCACAACGGTGACGGGCTGTAACACACGCAAGCAGCACGGACTTCTCGTCATCCCCATCAAAGAGATGAACGACGAAAACCACGTACTACTGTCGTCGCTCGACGAAACCGTGATACAGCACGGCGCGCCTTTCAATCTTGGTATACATCGCTACAAGGGCGGTGTATATAGTCCTAACGGGCACAAATATCTTCGCGAGTTCAATTGCGACACCGTGCCGAAATTAACGTACCGCGTCGGAGGTGTGATTCTTACCAAAGAGAAGGTCTTTGTGGCACACGAAAACAGAATCCTTATCAAGTATACCCTACTTGAAGCGCATTCGCCCACGACGCTGCAATTCCAGCCCTTCCTGGCATTCCGAAATGCCGCAAGTCTCTGCACCGAAAACTCGCAACTCAACGGTAGTTACGAAGAGACCGAAAACGGCGTTTCATTCTGTCTCTACCCCGGCTATCCGCGCTTGTACCTCCAATTCAACCACAAGCCCGAATTCGTCTACGAGCCGCACTGGTACAACGGAATCGAATACATCAAAGACCTTGCCCGCGAAGAGCCGTTTAGCGAAGACCTCTGGGTGCCCGGCTACTTCCAGCTGCCAATCAAGAAAGGCGAAAGCATAATTTTCTCCGCCGGTACCGAGCCCGCAAAACCCAGAAGCCTCTCGGCTACGTTCACCAAAGAGTCGCAAGACCGCACGCCGCGTACGAGCTTCTACAACTGCTTGAAAAACTCAGCAAAGCAGTGCTACCTCAAAGACGGCGACAAAGACTACCTCCTCGCCGGATATCCGTGGTTCAAAATCCTGGCTCGCGACATGTTCATAGCTCTCCCGGGAACAACAATGGCAATCAACCACCGCGACGACTTTGAAAAAATAATGGATACGGCTGTCGAAGCCCTCACGAAATATCTCGAAGACGGAACTATCGACGCCACTATCAAAGACATCGACCTGCCCGACATCCCGCTCTGGGCTACTTGGACAATCAATCAGTACTTCAAATTCTACGGCGCTGCCGACACAATCAAGAAATACGGCAAAACGCTCGAATTGATTATCAACAAAGTGCTCGACGAAAAAGTCGGCAACCTCTACATCGACGACCGCGGAATGCTTTCGACCAACGGAACCATCAAACCGGTTACGTGGATGGACGTTGTCGGCACCGACGGCAAGCCGCAACTCCCGCGTACAGGCTACATCGTCGAATTCAACGCACTTTGGTATAACGCACTGATGTTTGCCATCACGCTCTTTGAAAACGAAAAAGAAAACCACAGCCGCTACGAAGAATGGCAAACGACAGCAGCATCGCTCAAAGACGCTTTTCTTGCCACATTCCTCAACGACTACGGCTATCTATACGACTACGTCGACGGCAACTACATGGACTTGAGCGTTCGACCCAACATGCTCATCGCTGCCGGGCTCGACTTCTCGCCGCTCGACAAGAGTCAACGCAAACGCATCATCGACATCGTTACGCGCGAACTGCTTACACCCAACGGCATCCGCACACTCAGCCCGAAGAGCTACGGCTACAACCCGTTCTTCGTCGGAAGTGTGCGAGAGAGAGTGTTCTCCTACTTCAACGGACCGACACGCCCGTGGTTGTCAGGATTCTACACCGACGCCTACCTTCGCGTGTTCGGCATGAGCGGTGTGGCATTCCTTCGCCGAATGCTCATCGGCTACGAAGACGACCTCACAAGAGAGTGTATCGGCTCGCTTTCGGAGCTCTACGACGGCAACCCGCCTTACAACGGCCACGGCGCCATCAGTTTTGCTCCCAACATCGGTGAAGTCCTTCGTGCATTACATACGTTAAACGGTTTCGAAATTTAATCATCCTCAAAAAATCCGATTTATGAAAGCACTAATGTTCGGGTGGGAATTTCCACCTCATATCCTCGGAGGTCTTGGAACAGCAAGCTATGGTCTGACTAAAGGCATGGCGGAAAACGGCAATATGGATATCACATTCGTCATTCCAAAGCCGCATGGGGATGAAGATAAAAGTTTTGCAAATATCATCGGAGCCGGCAACACTCCTATTGCATGGCGCGACACCGACTGGGACTACGTCAAGTCGAGAATAGGCAACGTAATGGACCCGCAACTCTATTTCGACCTTCGTTCGCACATCTATGCCGACTTCAACTACATGAACGTCAACGACCTCGGTTGCATCGAGTTCTCAGGACGCTATCCCGACAACCTGCTCGAAGAAATCAACAACTACTCCATCGTGGCAGGCGTCATTGCTCGCACCGTCGATTTCGACATCATCCACTCGCACGACTGGCTGACCTACCCCGCCGGAATCCACGCAAAGCAAGTGTCCGGCAAGCCGTTGGTCATCCACGTTCACGCTACCGACTTCGATCGCTCGCGCGGTAACGTCAACCCGACCGTGTTCAACATCGAGCGCGACGGTATGCTCAACGCCGACCACATCATCACCGTGAGCAACCTGACCCGCCGCACCGTCATCGACAAATACGGCATCGACCCCGCTAAAGTCACTACCGTGCACAATGCCGTTGAGCCCCTCAGCGAAGAGCTCCTCAACGTCGAGCACCACAAGATGAAAGAAAAAGTTGTTACCTTCCTCGGTCGAATCACCATGCAGAAAGGTCCCGAATACTTCGTCGAGGCGGCTGCAAAGGTTCTCCAGAAAGTACACAACGTGCGCTTCGTCATGGCAGGTAGCGGCGATATGATGGAAAAGATGATACGTCTGGCTGCCAAGAAAGACATCTCCGACCGATTCCATTTCCCCGGCTTCCAAAAAGGTAAACAAGTCTACGAAATGCTCAAAGCGTCGGACGTCTACATCATGCCTTCCGTTTCCGAACCGTTTGGCATCTCACCGCTCGAAGCAATGCAGATGGGCGTGCCTTCTATCATCTCAAAACAATCGGGATGCGCCGAAATTCTTAACCACGTCATTAAAACCGACTTCTGGGACATCGATGCTATGGCTGACGCCATCTACTCGATTATTACCTACCCCGCTATGCACAAACAACTAAAAGAAGAGGGACTCAAAGAAGTCAACGAAATCGTTTGGAAGAAAGCCGGCAAAAAGGTTATTGATATTTACAACAATTTACTTAACAAATAAAATTTACAGATATGAGTGCTATTTGCTTATATTTTCAGATACACCAACCATTCAGATTGAAACGCTATCGTTTCTTCGACATTGGTAACGACCATTACTACTACGACGATTTCTCGAACGAAGAAATCTTGTCACGAATTGCTCAACACTCCTACTTGCCGGCAAACGAGCTCTTGCTCGACATGATTAAGAGCAGCAACAAGAAATTCAAAGTGGCTTTCTCGATTTCAGGCACTGCCATCGAACAATTCCAACGCTTTATGCCCGAATTCCTCGAGTCGCTCAAGAAACTCGTTGCTACCGGTTGCGTGGAATTCATCTCGGAGCCTTACGCTCACTCGCTCGCAGCGCTTACCGACATCGACGAATTCCGCCGTCAAGTTGAACTTCACAACAAACTCATCTACACCGAATTCGGACAGAAACCCAAAGTGTTTAAAAACACCGAATTTGTCTACAACGACGAGATTGCAGCTTACATCGCCGACATGGGCTACAAAGCCGTGCTAACCGAAGGCGCAAAGCACATCCTCGGCTGGAAGTCGCCAAACTACGTCTACACTTCTGCCGGCGCTAAGAAGCTGAAAGTGCTCTTCCGCAACTCCAAGCTCTCCGACGATATCGCTTTGCGTTTCAGCGACACCGCTTGGCACGAATATCCGTTGACCGCCGACAAATATATGAACTGGATTGCTCAAAGTCCTAAAGAAGAGCAAATCATCAACATCGCGCTCAACTACGAGACCCTCGGCGAAAACCATCCGCGCCAATCCGGTATCTTCGACTTCATCAAAGCCCTTCCGCGATTCGCCGAAGAAAAAGGCATCGAATTCTGGACACCGTCGGAAGCCGCTTCCAAACTCAAAGCTGTCGACACCATCTCGGTTACTCACCCGATTTCGGGCGCCGACGAAGCTCGCGACACAAGCGCTTGGCTCGGTAACGACCTCCAAAACGAGGCTTTCAACAAGCTATACTCTATCGCCGAACGCGTGCACCTCTGCTCGAACGAACGCCTGCTCCAAGATTGGCTATACCTCCAATCGTCCGACCACTTCTTCTATATGAGCACCAAGCACTTCGGCGACGGCGCCGTCCACGCACTGTTCAGCCCATACGAATCGCCATACATGGCGTTTACAAACTACATGAACGTGCTGTCGGACTTCATCGTACGCGTCGAAGAGCAATATCCGCTTTCGATTGAGAACGAAGAACTTAACGCTCTGCTTACTACCATCAAGAACCAAGAAAGCGAAATCGAACAACTCAACAAAGAGTTGCGCTCGCTAAAGACTTCGATGGAAGAACGCGAAGCCGAAGAGGCTCCCGCTCCGGCAAAAGAAGAGAAACCTAAGAGAACGATAAAAAAGACCCCCGCTAAAAAAACGGCAAAATAAATCTTTGTTAAATAGGTGCATTTTTCTTAAATGCACCTATTTTTTTCGTTGTTTTCCACGACAAAATCGTATCTTTGCACTAACATTTAAAAATTTGAAATATGCTTAGTAAAAACGTAGAAGAAGCATTAAATGCTCAAATCAATGCAGAGTTCTGGTCTGCATACCTTTATCTCTCAATGTCAGCCTATTTCGAAGCAGAAGGCAAAAGCGGTTTCGCAAACTGGTTTAAAGTGCAATTCAAAGAAGAACAAGCTCACGCTGAAATCTTTATGAATTATGTCAACAGCCGCGGCGGTCGCGTCAACCTTCGTCCTATCGATGCTGTACCGACTACTTGGGAAAGCCCGCTCGACGTATTCAAAGCTACTTTGGCTCACGAACAAAAAGTGACAGCTCTCATCAACAACCTATACGCTATCAGCGAAGAAGAAAAAGACTATGCTACTCGCAGCATGCTTACTTGGTTTATCGATGAGCAAGTCGAAGAAGAAGAAAATGCTCAAGAGTATATCGACCACCTCAGCCTCATCGGCGATAACGGCTACGGTCTCTATCAACTCGACAAAGAACTCGCAGCACGCGTCTACAACGTGCCCGCTCCGCTTGCTACTAAAGAATAATAGCTGCGGCTAACCAATAATAGAAACAGGTCAGACTTCTTCGGTCCGACCTGTTTTTTATGCTGTTTCGGCAAGCCTTTACGCTTTGCTGAGCGCTTTATGCATGTTAGCAGCAGCACGACGGCCGTCGCCCATTGCAAGGATTACGGTTGCACCTCCGCGAACGATGTCGCCTCCCGCATAGATGTCGTCCAGCGACGAACGCATCGTTTCTTCGCTGACCACAATTGTGCCGCGACGACTCACTTCCAATTCGGGAATTGCATTCGGAATCAACGGATTAGGCGACACACCTACGCTGACAATCACCAAATCGACCGGAATTTCGTCGATGGCGCCTTCGATTGGCACCGGCGAGCGACGGCCGCTGGCATCCGGCTCGCCCAACTCCATACGCTGAACGCGCATAGCTGTAACGTGACCCTTCTCATTGCCAAGATATTCTACCGGATTGCTGAGTGTCATAAAGTGAATACCCTCTTCTTTTGCGTGCTTTACCTCTTCGAGACGCGCCGGCATCTCTTCCTCCGAACGACGATAGACGAGCATCACGTTGTCTGCCCCGTTGCGGCGTGCCGTACGGACTGAGTCCATTGCCGTATTGCCACCGCCGATGACGGCGACATTCTTGCCATGAAGCACCGGCGTATCGCTTTCTCGTTTTGCCGCCTCCATAAGGTTTACGCGTGTCAGATATTCGTTGCTCGACATCACGCCGATAAGGTTTTCGCCCGGAATGTTCATAAATCGAGGCAATCCGGCTCCCGACGCGACGAAGATGCCGCGGAAGCCCATCTCGTGGAGGTCGTCGTAGCTCAACGTCTTGCCCACGATGCAGTTCGCTTCAAACTTAACGCCCAACTGACGCAAACCGTCGATTTCGACGTCGACGATTTTGTTCGGCAAGCGGAATTCGGGAATACCGTATTTGAGCACGCCGCCGATTTCGTGAAGCGCTTCGAAGACGGTCACGTCGTAGCCAAGTTTCGCCATGTCGCCGCAGAATGCCAATCCCGCAGGTCCGCTACCAACGACAGCCACCTTTATGCCGTTCGGCGCAGCAACTTCGGGCACACCCGATTCGCCGTTCTCGCGCTCATAGTCGGCAACAAACCGTTCGAGATAGCCGATTGCAACCGGCTCTTTTTTCATCTTTTTGTGGATGCACTTGCTTTCGCATTGCTTCTCCTGCGGGCAAACACGTCCGCACACTGCCGGAAGCGCACTCGTTCGCTTGATGGTCAGCGCGGCTTCGCGGAAGTTGCCTCGCTCTACGTTTTTGATAAACGTAGGAATCTCAATGCCGACCGGGCAACCCGTAACGCATTGCGGGTCGGGACAGTCGAGGCAACGGCCGGCTTCGGCAACTGCCATTTCGACGGTAAGACCCTGATTGACCTCCTCGTTGCACGTCACGCGATAGTCCGGACTAAGTTCGCGCATCTTCACGCGAGGCTGTTGCGTACGTTCTTTTGCCGATTTTGCCTTACGCAATTCCTCGCGCCAAGGCTCTGCTCGGTGAGCAGACAATATCTCTTTTTCGTCCATAGTGTTATTTCTTTTCGTCGTCGTAAGAATGCATACGCATCATCATTTCATCGAAATCCACTTGATGCGCGTCAAATTCCGGTCCGTCAATACATACAAACTTCGTTTTACCGCCGACCGTTACACGGCAAGCGCCACACATACCCGTACCGTCAACCATTATGGTATTGAGCGAGCACAGCGTCGGCACCTCGTACTTCTTTGTCAACAGCGCCACAAATTTCATCATAATAGCCGGACCGACAGTCACTACCAAATCGACTTTTTCGCGATTAATCACCGACTCAACGCCGGCAGTGACCAGACCCTTTGTGCCGTACGAGCCGTCGTCGGTCATTATAACAACCTCGTCCGACGACGCACGAACCTCGTCTTCGAGGATAATAAGGTCTTTCGTACGACCCGCCAACACGCTGACAACGCGGTTTCCGGCTGCTTTCATTTCACGGATAATAGGCAACAGAGGAGCCACACCGACACCACCACCGCAACACACCACCGTGCCATAATTCTTTATATGGGTTGCCTGACCCAATGGTCCTACCACATCGTGAAGATATTCGCCCGGCTCTTTGCCGCATATCTTCGCCGACGATGCGCCGACTGCTTGAACGACCAAAGTTATTGTGCCTTTTTCAACATCAGAGTCGGCAATGGTCAACGGAATTCGTTCTCCATGCTCATCGGCACGAACTATCACGAAATGTCCGGCACGACGCGATTTCGATATCAGCGGCGCCTCTACGACAAGTTCTACAACTTTCTCCGAGAAATGCCGCTTGCTTACTATTAGATTCATTATTCGTTGTTTATGTTGTTTGTATTACTAAAAATAGAGCGACTTACCAACGACAAATCGCTTTTCGATACAAATATATAACTTTTTAATCAATTATGCCAAAAAAGTCTAATAAATACCACAATAAAGCCCCATTATGCGACTTTATGCGACAAATGCAACACAAGTCCCGCCGGGCAGCTGCCGGGCGAGACTTTTTGTATCGGTTTGTCTAACACTATTTCGTGCGGCGAACGGAGCGCACGGCATTCGATTTCGAGCTCGTTCCTGCCGGCTTCTTAGTCTTTTTCTTCTTGTCGGCGTCTTTCTTTGTAGTTTCTTTCTTTGTAGATTTTGTCGACTTCGACGACGAACGTTTGTTTTTAGCCGTTTTCGTAGTTTCCTTAGGCTCGGTAGCCGCCTCATCAACGTCTTCAGAGTCGCCGTCGCGGTCTTTCACCTCGATGTCGTCCGACTTACCTTCAGCACGAAGGCGAGCGGCTTCTTCAGCCTCGCGGCGTGCTTCGAGTTCTTCGCGCGTCGGAACCCACAAGTCTTTGTCGAACGCCTTCAGACGATTTTCGATGCTGTCTTGCGCATGCTTGAGGTCGTCCGGGTCGGGGAACATCTGCATAAGCGTACGATTGCGCAAGTTGCGAGTTTTATAGATTTCGCCTTTATACATACCAAGTTGGAAGAAATCGTCGAAGGTGTATTTTGCCAAGTTGTTGTCGTCGTCGACGAATATGTTTTGCTGAGTCAGATACGGGCGAATGTCGGCAAGCTTAAGCCAGAACATCGGATAGCGAATAGGCTCGCCGCCGAAGTCGTCGGAGCGGTGCAACACGGGGCAAATAGCCTCGACGGTGCTCTTCATGCGGTTTTCGTTGCTGTTGAACACCCAGCGCTCGATGACGTAGTAACTCAGCACCTCGTTCGAAGGGATGTCGCTCTCTTCGACTTCGTATTTCGGATTTTTCTCCGTACTGCCTTTGGCTTCTTTATAGATAATGTGGAAACGGTCGAGGGTTTCGCCCACCTTGATTTGATATTGCTCGTTGAACACCTCGCGACCATCGAGATACTCGTAGGCTTTTAGTTCGCCTGCGGTCAGCAGCTTCATTATCAGGCGGAAAAGGCTCTGCTGATTTTCGGTGGGTTCCTCGGGATAGTAAAGCGGCATATTCTCGATTTGATTCAAGTCGAGCTGGCGATATATCACCTTCATCCACATAAGGTTGGCTTCCGATTCGGGAGTTTCTTCGTAGAATTCTTTCATGCGGAAGGTCACACCTGTCGAACTGTCCTTGGTTTCCTTCTTGTCTTTCTTGCGGACCACTTGGCTGAATCCGGGGAGCGCAACGCTCGCCAAAAGCAATGCAGTGAGAATTAATTTTAAATTTTTCATATATTGTGGTATGTATTATCAATCAACAAATTAGTTAACAATCACTTCCATCGGAGCAAGGTCGCGAGTAATTCCGTCGGGACCGACTGCCTTGACGCGTGAGATGTAGAAGCGCTTGCCGCGCGAGAGTCGGCGGAAACTGTTCTTCTGACGTTCCGAGAATTTCGAGCCGTCGGACGTTTCGGGGATTGCATTACCCATCGAGTCGAACACCACAGTCTCGAACGAAATCACGCGATACTGCACGTTGAGCAAGTCGTCGTCGATAGCGGCTTCGATGCCGTCGGTGGCAAGCAACAGCGTCTTGGCAAACGGCTTCGAACCTTTGTAGCGCATCTCGTTGCCCTTCGAGTCTTTGTAAGCGATGTAGGGCAGCGGGTCGGGAAGTTTGCGCACGCGGAACGACGTAGTAGCCACGGTTTGAGCACGACCGTCCATGGTTGCCGTTACGGTGATAACACATTCGGTGCCGACCTTCGTCGGGTGTGCCGACCAGCTATCGCCGTTGCGCGTAAGCGTTCCGTTGGTCATCGTTGCCGAGATGGCGTTCTGAGCCACACCGGGCACGGCTATGCTTATCGGGTTGTTGATGCCGGCGTAGAGCACGTTCATCATCGTCGCCGAGACGGTTGCCATCGGCTCGATTACGGTGTAGTCCGACTTAAAGTCGTATTTTGCCGACGTACCGTCGCCGCGAACCACCTCCAAATAGCCGGTGTAGTTGAAGTTGCCCACTTTGCCCGTACCCACCTCGTAGGTGCGTACGTTCGGAGCAAGGCGCTGTCCGTTGATGTAGATTGCCGGGCGTTGCGTTGTGTCGACCGCGGCAAGCACGATGTCGGCGGTATATTTGCCTCCGCGCATCACGAGTCGCGAATTCGGAATGACGAACGCCTCCATCTGGTTTACTCTCACGTCGTTGGCATCGACGTTGGTAAGCAGTGCCGACAGTGCCTCGCCTTCGGCGAAAAGCACATCGTTTTGTATCTTGGTAAGCAACGTCACGGCTGCCACTACGGGCATATTCTCAAACATACCGATTTCCCAAGGCACGCGCACCATTTGACTGTCTTTTAGCACGATAGGCTCGGTCGAAAGAGCCTTGACGATGGTCCGTTGCTTGGCTGTATCAGTTACGAATTGCGAAATATATTTGCTATATTCAGCCATTTTGGCTTTGAGGTTGATGCCGTTGCGGTAGGTAATCATAATTTTCGACGAAGCCTCGAGATTGTCTTTCTCAACGATATTCTCCACATCGGCATTCTCACCGTCGACGTCCTTGACGATAGCCAACTTCAGTGAATCGATGTAAGCGTAGAGTTTCATCGTTTTCACCCTCACGTCGGTTGCCTTGTCGTACCAAACACGCCCTTTCTGAGGATTCTTTTTTGTAAAGTCCTCGAGTTTGAGATAAAGAGCCGTATTACGGTCGCTGACGTTTTCGTTAGTACGGACGAGACCGCCCTCAACGAGGCTGAATCCGTTGAGCACATCGCTGGAGACGTTGAGCGCCAGCATTGCCGTCAGAACGATGTACATCAGGTTGATCATCTTCTGACGAGGCGACATCCTTGTTGCGTTTCCGTTTTGACCCATAGTCTATTCGAATCGCTATTGGTTATTTTCGGTATCGGCTTCGGGTGCTTGCGGCTGACGGGGCGTCAAGTCGTCGGTATTGACCATCGGTCGATACATATTGATTGTCATCGCTGTTATCATCTTCTCGTAGACCGAGTTGAGTTGCTGCATGTATTGAGCCATCTTATGCGTCTCTTCGCAGTAGCGGTTGCTCTCCGAAGCCGATTGCTCATACATACGGCTAATCGCCTTGAGTCCTTGGTTGACCTTGTCGATATTGTCGAGTTGCGACGAAATGCTCTTCAGCTGAATTTCGTAGATTGTGTTCAGTCCGGCAATGTTGCGGTTCAGGCTGGTCATCTGTTCAACGTAGCCGGTCGAACTTGAGGTGATGTTTTCCGAGTTGTCGGTAATAGCGCGATAGCTTTCGAGCAGCACCGACGAAACGTGGTTGAGCGCTTCGGTGGTTTGACGAAGTTGCTCCATCTGCTCATTGATGGCAGCCACTTGCGATACATATTGCTCGTTGACGTCGGTCATGCCTTCGACATTACCTGCCACAACGCCGCCTGCTACAACGCCTGCCGTGCCTCCGCCGTTGATGGTGATTGTGCCACCCTCGGCAGCTTCGCCTGCGAGAGCTTCACCGCCACCGCCTGCAAAGTCGGGACGGTCTTCAGGATTATTGGTCGACAACACCGGGAATACTTCTTCCCAATGGTATTCTTTCGGCGGACGGTCGAATGCCGTCAAGACGAACATCAAG
>JBJEDP010000281.1:0-3400 GCA_051872175.1 Candidatus Limisoma sp. | reverse complement strand
ATATACACCGAAAACTATAGAGATTATCTCATTGAAATAACGTCGGTAACAACCGTCGACGGCAAAGAAGTAGCGCCGAAAGTGTTGCTCTATCAATCGTCGTACGTCTTTGCGCCCGTCGAAGTGCCCGAAGACCAATACAACTCTTACGCTTACGCTACGGCTATTCCAATCAACAAAGACTACCCGGGCAAGAAAGTCTGCACATCGCCCGCCGAGATACGCCTCATCGTTTGCAACAATTCGCCCGCAATGACTGACGGATTCCGCGAAATCACCTACCCCGAGTGGATGGACGACGTGCCTCTTCGCATCGGTCTCAACCAACTCAACAGCGTATCTGCCGACAAGAGTACGGCATCGTCGTCGAGCGTCGTGCTCAACATCCCGATACGCCGCGTTGCGCCGGCTACAACAGGCATCACAAACCTCACCGTCAGCGACGACCCGTACGTCTATCTCGCCGAGACAAACGACCCGAACTATAAAAACCTTCAATATTCCGCCGACGATAGCAGCGAAAACGGATTGGCGCCCATCGGACTCGTTCGCAACATCGTTGCCGCAAAAGACGGCACGGCGAACATCATGCGCATCGTGTTCCACAACGACTTCAAGTTCCGCGAAGGCTACTACTACCGCATGAAGTTCGGTTTCGTCGAAAACACGGAAGGCACAGGCGTCAGCGCCGACGAAACCGTCTGCGACGGCGAACTCGTTTTCACCCTAAAAGTTGTGCCGGAATATCAGAAATGGACCGGCACGGCGAACACCAACTGGAACAACGACGACAACTGGAGTCGCGTAACTTCAGCCGAACTCTATCGCAACTCGTCTGCCGACGACGAATTTACCACCGACGGAACTAACGACAACGCATTCTGCTACGCTCCGCTCGACTTCACGAAAGTGGTAATGCCCGCCGGCGAAACCTACCCGAATATGTACGCTCCCGCAACGTCGAGTCTTACCGTTAGCGTCGACGGAACATCGTCGACCTACGATTGGGCTTCCAACCCGTCGGTAACCTCCGAAGGAACACGTCCTGCCGGCGATGCTACCGACCACGTTCAATTCGACATGGCGGCAACGGGCGTCGCCAACGGCATCGGTTGCCGACCGTGGTATGCAAACACCTGCGACCAAATCAACTTTACGCCTAATTCGGAAATCCTCAACCAGCAACACCTTACATACAACCGCGCATGGGTTGAGATGAAGATGGCGCCGACTCGTTGGTACACCCTCAGCTCGCCGCTACAAAACACCCCGGCAGGCGATATGTATTTGCCGACCGACGGCGCTCAACAACTTACAGAATTGTTCCGCCCCATAACGTTCAGCTACGGCACATACAACCGCTTTGCGCCCGCCGTTTACCAACGCGCTTGGAACAAATCGTCGGCTATGGTTGTTGAACTATCCGACATGTCGAGAAACGTGGCTGTTCGCTCAACGTGGAGTAACGTCTACAACGACGTCGACGAACGATACACCGCCGGCAACGGCTTCTCGATAAAAACCGACGTAAGCCGTGCTACCAACACCGGAGCAAACGTACTCTTCCGCTTGCCGAAAGACGACACTTCATATTCTTACTACAGCCAAAACGGCAGCCAAGTGGGCAATCAAACCACTATCAGCCGCACTAACAGCTACCGACTCAACGACGTCAACGGCAGCGTTACAATTAGTGCCGCCGCTCCGAGCAAATACTTCCTCGTAGGCAATCCGTTTATGGCGCACATCGATATGAAGAAATTCCTCGAAGCCAACTCTTCGGAAATCAACGCAAAATACTGGGTTATGACGTCCGACGGACAAACAACGGCAATCATGGACCCGGCAACCGGCGGATTTATAGGCACAATCGACGCTGCGTCGACTCTGCCGCCGATGCAAGGATTCTTTGTTGAAGCAAAGACAGCGAAAACGTCTATCACGTTGACCTACGGCGAAAGCATGCTGACCGTTGTGCCTTACGACAAAACGACAGGCGACCTGCTCCGCAAACCGGCGGCTTCGACCGACGCCGAAACACGCGCCATCGACGAGCCGTACGCACTCCGCATCTCGGCTATTCGCGGCGAGAGCGAGCAAACGCAATCGCTTCTCCGCATTGAGCCGGCGGCTACTGCCGACTACGACGAATCGGAAGACGTTGCACTGCTCGACGACAGCAACTTCGACAACGTGGCTCGCGTTTACACCGTTGCAGGCAACACCGCTACGTCAATCAACACCCTACCCGACCTCGAAGGTACCGAAATCGGCGTGCTTGCCAACGACAACGAGCCGACCGTGCTTCGATTCAACGGCGTCGGTTCGATGGGAATTATGCTCTATGATGCCGAAACCGACGAATACACAAAGGTTACCGAAGATATGAAGTACAAGGTTAACGGCAACGTAAGCAACCGCCTATTCCTCACTACGGGTACGGCAAGCGGCGCTGCTGCCGGACTCCGCATAACCGTCGAAGGACGTAACGTGACCGTCGTTGATGCTAACGGCAGCAACCGAATCGCAGCAAACGTGTTCGACACATTAGGCAGATTGGTTAAGACGGAAACAGTCGATGCTAACGCGATTACCTTCACGCTTACCGAAGGAATGTACATCGTCGACGCAATGTCGGATAACGGTAAAATTCACAAAAAAGTCATTATCAAATAATGAAACGTATCGCAAAATTGATAATATGTTCTGTGCTTGTGGCAATGCCCTTCATAGGCATTGCCGACGAGCCGGAAACCGACAACGGACCGAAAATCGTCTTCGAAGAGATGTCGCTGGACTTAGGCAAATTCGACCGCGACTCAGTCCAAGTGGCGACATTCCGTTTTCGCAACGAAGGCACTGCACCGCTCGTCATCGATGCCATAACCGGTGGTTGCCGATGCACTTCGGCTCGCAATTGGACAAGAGACTCGGTTGCCCCGGGCGATACGGGATTTATCGACGTTTCGTATAGCGGTTTCCGTCAACCGTCGGGCGACTTTCGCCGAGCAGTGACCGTTCGGACAAACGCCGTAAACTTCAAAAACGGCGTGGCGCGAATATTCATTACCGGACACGTCAACCGCGACGACAACGAGCCGAACATAACTTTCTGAAATACCTTTTTTCATCAAAAAAATATTTTTTTGCCGGACATCATTCGATTGTTCGGTTTTTTTGCGACAAATAATTTGGTTTGTATGCCAAAACTTTGTAAGTTTGTGCCATAAATTATGCATAATATATCAGTATACTCGTTATAAAAGCATTGGGTAAGGAACCATGAATTTTAAGACAATACATAAAAGCCTAACATTCTCAGCATTAATCTGCATAGCGCTGCTAGCAACGTCGTGTCGCGACGACTTGCGTACCGGTAGCGGACGCAACGACGGTCGCA
>JBJEDP010000280.1:0-3408 GCA_051872175.1 Candidatus Limisoma sp. | reverse complement strand
ACCAACGACCCCATGATTAACAGTCATGTGCTCTAACCAACTGAGCTACTGAAGCGGGTGCTTTTGTTTTTTGCGATGCAAAGTTATAACGAAAAATCAATATATGCAACATAAACGGCGAAATTTTTTCTCCAAAAAATGCAAAAGGCTGATTTTTAGGAGGTAAGAGGTAAGAGGTAAGAGGAGAGAGGTGAGAGGTAAGAGGTAAGGGGTGAGAGGTAAGAGTGGAGAGTGGAGAGAGAAATTACTATCGCCTGGTGGGTCGCACCGAGGTGCGACCTGCAATATCTTGAATATCAATGACATACTGATGCTCGGCGGTGCCAGAGGATGATTAGTGCGACGCAGGCGGCGAGGCTCAGCAGTGGGAGGATGGGGATGGAGTCGGCTGCTGTGCCGGGGATGAGTGTCTTTTCGTCGATTTGGTATGCTTGGAGGAGTGCTGCGACGGCGTTGTTGATGGCGTGGCCGATAACGGGCACCCAGAGGCAGCGGCTGTAGACGAGTGCGTAGCCGAGCATTGCGCCGATGACGGTGCGCGGGATGATGCCGTAGAACTGGAGGTGGAACATGCTGAAAATCAGCGCGGAAATCCATACTGCGGCGTGCACCGAGCGGATGCGTTGAGCGAGGATGCCTTGCAATGCACCGCGGAAGAAAAATTCTTCGCCGATGCCGGTCATTACGCATATTGCGAACAGGGTGATTGCGAAACCGGGCATTTCGTGCGACGAGAGCATTGTTTCGGTGACGGCGCGGGCGTTTTCTTCGGCTTCTTTGAGCGCTTGTTCGAGGCTGCTGAGGCATTCGGGCATTGCGATTGCTTCGTTGAGCGACACGAGGTAGTTGACGAGCGGAATCGAAGCGACGTAGATGCCCAACATCAGGGCGATATCGACGAGTCGCGGTCGACTGTCGACGGCGAGGAATTGCCAAGGTTTGGCGGTGTAGATGACTGCTGCGACGACAGCGGGCATGGCGAACGTCAGCACGTTTTGTGCCACGATGCTGAGTTGCAGGGCTGCAATAGTGTCGAGTCGGTTAAGGACAAGTCCGGTGAGCAGCGCCGTGATGAGGAGTCCGCCGACGAAAAACAGAGTCAGGCTTGCGAGCGCCCGAACGATAGGAAATTTGCGTTGATTAGTGTTCATTCGATGAGTTTTAGGAATTCGTCTTCGTTGATTATTTTGATGCCCAAGTCGGTGGCTTTTTGGAGTTTTGCGGGACCCATATTGTCGCCGGCGAGGACGTAGTCGGTTTTACGCGAGATAGACGACACGTTTTTGCCGCCGTTTTGCTCGATGAGTTTCTTGTATTCGTCGCGGGAATGGTGTTGGAAAACGCCGCTGATGACGATGCTTTTGCCTTTGAGTCGGTCGGACACGGCAGCGAGAGCCTCTTTGCTGATAGCCATTTGAAGTCCGGCGGCGCGGAGACGCTCTACGATTTGGCGGTTGTCGGGGTCGCTGAAGTATGCGATGACGCTTTCGGCGATTACGTTGCCGATTTCGTCGATAGATGTAAGCGTTTCGACGTCGGCGTTCATGAGGCGGTCGATGTCGACCATGGCGAAAGCGATTTTCTTGGCGACGGTTTCGCCGACGTTGGGTATCGAGAGTGCGAAGACAACGCGTTCGAACGGCACTTGCTTGGATGCTTGGATGCCGCGCATGATGCGACGCGAGGTGAGTTCGCCGACGCGGCCGACAATCTCGAGGCGGTCTTCGGTGAGGTCGTAGATGTCGGCGATGTTTTTGACGAGCCCGACGGCGAAGAGTTGTTCGGCGGTTTCTTCGCCGATACCGTCGATGTCCATCATCTTACGGCTAACGAAGTGCTCGATGCGTCCGGTGATTTGCGGACGGCATCCGTTGCGGTTAGGGCATACCCATGCGGCTTCGCCTTCGGCGCGTACGAGCTGAGTGGCGCAGACGGGGCAGTGCGTAACGAATTCGACGGGACGGCTGTCCGGGCGGCGTTGGCTGAGGTCGACGCCGACGATTTTGGGGATTATTTCGCCGCCTTTTTCGACGTATAGGAAGTCGTCTTGATGGATGTCGAGTTGGCGGAGGATGTCGGCGTTGTGGAGCGATGCGCGCTTGACGATGGTTCCGCTGAGGAGCACAGGCTCGAGGTTAGCCACCGGTGTGATTACGCCCATACGACCGGTCTCGAACGAGACGAAGCGCAACTTCGTGAGCGCGCGCTCTGCTTGGAATTTGTATGCGATAGCCCAGCGTGGCGACTTGGCGGTGCTGCCGAGGGTGCGCTGGTCGGCGTAGCTGTTGATTTTGAAGACCAGACCGTCGGTAGCCACTTCGAGGTGATTGCGCTCGGTGTCCCAGTAGTCGATGAAAGCCTTTACTTCGTCGATTGTATGTAGGATTTTTGCGTGGTCGGACACTTTGAAACCCCATCGTTTCATGGCTTGGAGGCTGTCCCAGTGGTTGTCGAAAGGTAGGTTGTCGCCGACGAGGAAGTAGAAGTATGCGTCGAGGTTGCGGCGCGCCACTTCGGCGGAATTTAGCGTTTTGAGCGTTCCGGCGGCGGCGTTACGCGGGTTGGCGAGGAGTGGCTCTTCGTTGTAGGCTCGCTCGCGGTTGAGAGCTTCGAACGACTTCCAAGGCATGAGAATTTCGCCGCGGACTTCGAAGGTGTCGGGCCAATCGCCCGGCTCGAGTTGGAGGGGAATGCTGCGGATAGTCTTGACGTTGGTGGTTACGTCGTCGCCTTTCGTGCCGTCGCCGCGAGTAACGGCGCGGACGAGGCGTCCGGCTTCGTAGGTTAGCGAAATCGATGTGCCGTCGTACTTCATTTCGCCGACGATGGTGATGTCGTGGCCGCCGAGGCTTGAGCGGCAACGGCGGACGAATTCTTCGACTTCTTCGATGGAATACGTGTTGCCGAGCGACTGCATGGGCGTACGGTGCGCCACCTGTCGGAATCCGGCGGAGATGTCGCTGCCGACGCGTTGAGTAGGCGACAGCGGGTCGAAAAACTCGCGGTGCTCGGCTTCGAGGGTTTCGAGTCGTTTGAGCAATTCGTCGAATTCGCGGTCGGAAATTGTGGGCGAATTGAGCACGTAGTAGTTGTGGTTGTGCTTGTTAATTTCTTGGCGTAGCCAATCGATTTCGGCTTTGAATATGTCCATATATATAATAAGGTGTAAATTTTGTTTCGGTTATGCGAAATTACAATAAAGTCGGTTTGTTTGCAAGTTTTTGAGGGAAAAAGGTGGAGAGGTAAGAGGTACCTCTTACCTCTCCAGGTTCCACTCTATTCCATATTGTATATTTTTGGCTAAAATGTATACTATTTTTCCGAATTAAAAACTTTTAACAGAGTTGTAATAAGATTTTTAGTTAAAATATTTGTAAAAAAAAGAACTAAATCAAAGTATAAGACAAT
>JBJEDP010000279.1:0-3413 GCA_051872175.1 Candidatus Limisoma sp. | reverse complement strand
ACGACGGTCTGTTCAACGTTATTTCCGATTATGTTTATGCCCTCGACACGCTCGACCGCTACGACTATCAGTCGCTGAACATTCAAAATACAACCAAAGAGGAACCTTTCCGCGCTACCTACGAGAATGCTATGGAAGCCATAAGTGCCTTGAGGGTTAAGTTTAGTGGCAGTCAATGGTTTGCAAATTAGAAAGATGATTCGTTCAAAAGCAGCATTGGTCAGATTTACCAAACGTTCGGCGGCGTCGACCTCTATCCGTCGGTTGAGGAAAAGGCGGCTATGTTGCTCTATCTTGTTGTGAAGAATCACTCGTTCAGTGATGGCAACAAGCGTATAGCAGCTATGCTATTCCTTTGGTTTATGGAAAATAACGGCATCCTTTATTCTGCAGATGGCGGGAAGCGTATAGCGGATAATACCCTCGTTGCTCTAACATTGATGATTGCAGAGAGTCGTACGGAAGAGAAAGATGTGATGGTAAAAGTTGTTGTCAATCTTATCAATAGCGACAATCAATAAATCGTTTTATTTTTTTCCGGTGATAATCGTTTTGATGTCGTGGAGTTTGTTGAGGGCTTCCATCGGCGTCAGGTTGTTGATGTCGAGGTCGAGAATCTGGTCGCGCACTTGGCTCAGCACGGGGTCGTCGAGCTGGAAGAGCGAGAGTTGCACGCCCTGACCCGCCATCGGCATACTTTGCAGGCTCTCGGTCATACGTTCTTGCGAATTTGCCGCCTCGAGTTGTCGCAACACTTCGTCGGCGCGCTTGACAATCCACTTCGGCAAGCCTGCCAATTTAGCCACATGGATACCGAAACTGTGCTCGCTGCCGCCCTCGACAAGTTTGCGCAGAAACACCACTTTGCCGTCGATTTCTTTCACCGACACGTTGTAGTTGAAGATGCGGCTGAACGTCTTTGCCATCTCGTTAAGTTCGTGATAGTGAGTGGCGAACAGCGTTTTGGGATGAAATTTTGTCGACTGGTGAAGATATTCGACAATTGCCCAAGCAATCGAGATGCCGTCGTAGGTGCTCGTGCCGCGTCCGAGTTCGTCGAAGAGCACAAGGCTACGCTCGCTGATGTTGTTGAGAATCGAAGCCGCTTCGTTCATCTCGACCATAAACGTCGATTCGCCGAGCGAGATGTTGTCGCTTGCACCGACGCGGGTAAAAATCTTGTCGACAATGCCAATCTGCGCGGCGTCGGCGGGCACGAAGCAGCCCACTTGCGCAAGTAGCACGATGAGCGCCGTCTGTCGCAGCAGAGCCGACTTACCTGCCATATTCGGTCCGGTGATAATCATAATCTGCCGACTTTCGTTGCCGATGTTGATGTTGTTGCTCACATAGGTTTCGCCGGGAGGCATTTGTGTTTCGATAACGGGGTGACGTCCCTCGACGATGTTGATGTCGAGCGAATCGTTGACCTCCGGGCGATTGTAGCGATGCTCTATCGATGCTTTTGTGAACGACAGCAGGCAGTCGATTTTGGCAATCAGCGCCGAGTTGAGCTGGATTGCCGGTATGTAGGACGTTATTGCGGCGATGAGCTCGTTGAATATGCGATTTTCGATAGCGAGGATGCGGTCTTCGGCGCCAAGAATTTTCTCCTCGTATTCCTTAAGTTCTTGCGTGATGTAGCGCTCTGCGCTGACGAGAGTCTGCTTGCGAATCCACTCGGCGGGCACCTTGTCTTTATGGGTGTTTCGCACCTCGATGTAGTAGCCGAACACGTTGTTGTAAGCAATTTTCAGGCTTGGAATGCCGGTTGCTTCGCTCTCGCGTTGCTGCAGTTGCATGAGGTAGTCCTTGCCGGAATAAGCAATCTCGCGGAGTTCGTCGAGCTCGCTGTCGACGCCGTCGCGCACCACCTTTCCGCGATTTGTAGCGTTGGGTGCGTCAGGATTGATTTCGCGCTCGATGCGGTCGCGGATGAGCGTACACGGGTTAAGTTGGTCGCCGAACGAGCGCAATACGGGGTTCTCCGACGTTTCGCAGTAGTCTTTTATGGGCGCAATTGCGCGCAGTGCGTTTTTGAGTTGAACGGTCTCGCGCGGCGAAATGCGTCCGACAGCCACTTTCGAGACGAGGCGCTCCATATCGCCGATGGTTTCGAGATGCTTGTGCAGCAGTTCGCGTCCCTGTGGGTCTTTGAAGAGGCTTTCGACCACGCTGAGGCGGTCGTTTATTTGGTTGCGGTCTTTCAGCGGAAAGAGCAGCCATCGGCGCAGCAACCGAGCACCCATCGGGCTGACCGTGCGGTTGACAACGTCGAGCAAGGCGGTGCCTTCGTCAGCCATCGAGTCGACGATTTCGAGATTGCGAATGGTAAAGCGGTCGAGCCGCACATATTTATCTTCTTCGATGCGCGAAATCGACGTGATGTGGCTGATTTGGGTGTGCTGAGTGATGTCGAGATAGAAAAGCACTGCGGCAGAAGCTACAATTGCGTTGTGCATATTGTTGATGCCGAAGCCTTTAAGGCTACGCGTTTCGAACTGCTTGAGCAAGCGTTCGCGCGCGGCGTCTTCCGCCCACATCCAGTCGTCGAGCTCGTAGGTGAGATATTTCGAGGTAAAAGTAGAGTCGAATCGGCGTTTGAGCGAGCGTTCGACGAGCACCTCTTTCGGAGCAAAGTTGACGAGCAGTTTGTCGATATAGTCAATCGTACCCTCGGCGGTCATAAATTCGCCGGTGCTGATGTCCAAGAAAGCCACGCCGCAAGCGTTTTTGCCGAAATGGACAGCGCCGAGGAAGTTATTCTCGCGGAAGTCGAGCATGTTGCCGTTGATGGCAACGCCCGGCGTGACGAGTTCGGTGATGCCGCGCTTGACGAGTTTCTTGGTAAGTTTAGGGTCTTCGAGTTGCTCGCAGATAGCCACGCGCTTGCCGGCGCGCACGAGTTTTGGCAGATACGTGTCGAGGGCATGGTGCGGAAAACCCGCCAATTCGATGCTCTGTCCGGGACCGTTGGCGCGCTTGGTAAGCGTTATGCCGAGAATTTCGGAAGCGGTAACAGCGTCGGTCGAAAACGTTTCGTAGAAGTCGCCCACACGATACAACAAGATTGCATCGGGATGTTTGCGTTTCATCTCGAAAAACTGCTTCATCAAGGGGGTTTCAACGATTTTCTCTGCCACAGGGTGTTGATTTATATTCACACAAAGGTACAAAATTTTTTCGACACGCCGAGCTCTGCCGCTTGATTTTTACGCTATTTTCGCCACGGACGAGCGTCTTTGGTTATTTATCGGCGATTATCCAATCTTCGATGGTGTGAGTCGCGGAGTTGAAATTGATGCCGACTTTAACGACGGGCAGTCCCGCGAGGGCGAAGCGCGACGGATAGTCTTTCAGGTTGATTTGATTCATAGCCGCTTCAGCCGATTTGTTAAGTTTGAGTTCAAAAA
>JBJEDP010000278.1:0-3423 GCA_051872175.1 Candidatus Limisoma sp. | reverse complement strand
CTTTACAACCCGGATGAAGAAGGTTTTCACTTTTTTAGTAAGTTTTTCAACGGCACTCATCACAAGACAACTCACATTATTCATAGCCCTAAAGCAAATGCTTCAGAGCAAATGGACTTACTATACGCCGCCACATTTAAGGACGTAACTCAAATTACCGATGGTGTAGTTAATCTCAACTTCGCGCATTTGTTGTCGAAAGTGGTGTTCTACGCAAAAGTAACCGACGAGCATCTACTTGTGCAAATCGACGAGGTGAAAGTTTGCAACGTTTATACAAAAGGTAAATATATAATATCAAAGGGTACCGATTACAATTATGATAACCACACAGTAGACAGCCCATCGTCTGGTTTTCTTACTCAATTAGATAATTTGAATGCAAAATGGTACGCAAACAATAGTCCCGTCTACCCGGACACTCAGCACTCGGGGCAAGGCGCTTACGCATATACGACAGGAACTATATCACCTATGGTGTCGGTATCGACTGCTTCAGGCGCTTTAAGTATCTCCGACGAAACGAATACGGCAGACGATCACACAAATAGCGAAAACATCGCGCATACGCTGATGCTCATTCCGCAAGTTACCAATGCGTGGAACCCGACGACAAACCTCACGCCCGGCACGCAAACTACCGGCTCGTACTTCCTCGTGAAATGCCGCATCTGGGATACAAACGTAGAACTCTGGCCTAACAAGTCAGGCGTAACTACCGAATATATAGCGATACCCTTTGCTGCCGATTGGAAAGCGGGTAGAAAATATGTCTACACATTTGTATTCGGCAACGCCGGCGGCTTCGGCGGCTACGACCCGACGTCCGGCGACAAAGTGCTCCTGCCCATCAAGTTGACCTCCGATGTGCATGAGTTTGCGGAAGTCGAAGTTCCCGGCACGTTGGATAATTAACCGCCTGCGGGCTAACGTAGGGTCGCGGCTTGCTGCGACCTACCAGACGATAGTATTGTCCACCTATACCCGGTCGCACCAAGGCGCGACCCTACGGCGGACGAAAGGGACGAGTTAAGAGGAACGAGGGACGAGAACCTCTCCGCTTTTGATAACCTCGATATACGATTAACGATAAACGATAAACGTTCATATAGATGAAACGAAAAAATTACATATTAGCACTTGCTGCCGGGGCGATGATGGCTACCGGTTGCTCCGACGAGGTGGTTTCGACTGCCGACAACCAAGCCCTCACGTTTGAGGTGGTTGCCGAGCAAGCCACTCGCGCCGAACATGTGTATTGCAACTCATATCTCATGCCCAATTTCCTACTCTGGGCACGCCAAGATAACGGCAACCCGTACATCGACGGCGAAATGTGCACACAGCAGACCGGGACTAACCGCTACACTCTTCCCGAGCCGCGCTACGTGCCGAAGAACGATATGTATCTCGAGTTTTATGCCGTCTACAACACGGAAAAAGCCACGGGCGACGCCAATTCCGAGGGCTTCCACTACTCGCACACAGGAGCTGCCAACGGCGGCAACGAGAAATATATCATCTTCACTCCCGCCACGGAAGCGGAAAACCAAAAAGACCTGCTCTATGCCGCTTCGCGCTACCATAGCACAGGCGATATCAGCGGTGGCACCATCGGACTCAACTTCCGCCATCTGCTGTCGCAAGTAGTGTTCCAAGCGCAAGTGACCAACGAGCATCTCCACGTGGAAATCGACGAAATCAAGTTCTGCAACCTCAAGTCGACCGGCAAATGGACACCGGCAAACGGTCTTGACCAATTTACTATGCCCAACTTGTATGGTCACAACACCGGTACGCCCGGAAGTCAGGAAGGCGTCAATGCTCCGAATTATGTCGACAAAGAAATCGGCACGTGGACATCGGAAGGCGCACAGGAATACACCACCGGACTGCTCCAAGAGACATACACTCCGTTGATAATAGACGGTACTACTTTGAAACCGGGAGCAGAAGAAACCGGACCAATCCAAGTGCCGTACGGAGATGTAAAGAACCTCACCGAAGAGACAAACACCGTAGACGGACACAGAGCGAACACGAGTTATACGCATTCGTTCTTGCTCCTTCCGCAGACCACAACGGCGTGGAACCCGGAGGCATACACCAAACCGACTGCATCAGGTCAGACAGGCGCATATATGCTTGTAAAGTGCAAGATTTGGAACGTATCCGACCCGTCGTTAGGCGTTATTCGCGACCCTGCGATGATAAACAGAGACACCCCGCTGTGGTTTTACAATGATGATGAAACCGGTAAAGAATATACCCGCTACATAGCCATACCTGTAAGTGTGGATTGGAAGTCGGGCAGAAAATATACCTATAAGTTGATATTCGGTCAGAAGACCTACGGCGGCTACGACCCCGATACGGGCAACAAAGTGCTCGTGCCGATACAGGTAAAAGTCACCGTCGACGACTTCGTGCAAGTCACCCAACCGGATACGGAGATGTAGGAGAAAAGGAACGAGTTAAGAGGAACGAGGGACGAGAACCTCTCCGCTATATCACCCTCGCCTACCCGGTCGCACCGAGGCGCGACCCTACGGCGAGACGAAAAGAGAACATTGAAAAAACGGCGAAGCCGTTTGGTTAGAGTACCTCAAAGGGACGAGTTAAGAGGAACGAGGGACGAGAACCTCTCCGCTCTCCGCTCTCCGCTCTCCGCTATACGGAGCGACGGGGTATCATCATCGTGTCGAAGATACGATGATGATTGGAGCGTCGGAGACGCGCCGGTCGTGGTAAACCCCACGCTCAGCATCGGAGATGCTTAGCGTGGGGAAGAGAAATCCCAACACAATCGAGATTCGGAGATGCTCGGTCGTGATAGTAGCACCGCGACGAGGACCGACCGATACGCGACCACAACCGAACCTCTCCGAGGTTCGTGACCGTGTATGTAGGCTCTCCCCCATGTTAACCCTCTCCGAGGCTGAACATGGGGTTTACCACAATGTGAACGTCTCCGACGCTCACAATCCACAGCGTATCTACGACACGCTGTGGATGCTGGTCCGACACGTCCCACCGACGACGCCGCGAAGCCCCCTCGCCTACCCGGTCGCACCGAGGCGCGACCCTACGGAGGACGGACCTCTTACCTAAAAACGAACAGAAAACAATTAGTGTGTAACAGTAATTTTTATACAGTCTATTTCTGTTTGACTAAATGATTGAGCCTGCAGTAGCCTCTGTCGAGGGCTGTAGAGACAGCGCGCGATGACAGAGGTTGCCGCATATAGGCTGAACGTCGAACGAACATAGACGATTACTGACAAGCACAACAACATAAAAACTAAACAGAAATGAAACTGAAAATGAGACATACAGGGATAGTAATTGCAACGATAACGGCGCTGCTGGCAACGTCGTGTCGCGACGACTTGCGTACCGGTAGCGGACGCAACGACGGTCGCA
>JBJEDP010000277.1:0-3451 GCA_051872175.1 Candidatus Limisoma sp. | reverse complement strand
TAATACCAACATTTTTGATAGTTACGAATCCGACTACACTCAGTCGGCAACAATCGATTATGCTACCGGAAAAATGTATTGGGCGGAATTTCATACTGTAGGATGGTTTACCGCAGCATCGGCGCTCTACGAGATAAATACATCAACCGGAGCAACCACTAAAATCGCCGATATTCCCAACAACGAAGAAATCGTGGGGCTTTGCGTGCCCGACCGCGTTGCGGAAGGCGCTCCTGCTGCGGCTTCCGATCTGAAGGTCAACATGGTTCAAGGCGCTACTCAGGCTTCGTTCTCGTTCGTCTTGCCGACGGTGACGGCTTCGGGCAACGCGCTCGATGCCACGGAATCGCTGATGGTCGAAATTTCGGTCGACAGCGACGTCGTTGACTTGGTAGACGGGCTTCCCGGCGAAAGCATAACGACCTCGACCTACGACTTTGCTCGCGGCCTGCACACCGTGAAAATCAAGGTTGAGAACGGTGCAGGCGTCGGACCCGCTGCCGGCAAACAATTCTTCGCAGGCTATGACGTTCCGGCGAGTGTCGGAGGTCTGAAACTCACGACAACCGGCTACGAGGCTAATTTGACGTGGTCGGCGCCGACTGCAGGTGCTGAAGGCGGCGCTATTCGCGGTCCGATTACTTACGAAGTGGTGCGCATGCCGGGCAACGTCGTTGTTACTGAAGCTCAACCCGGCACATCGTTCAGCGAAACGCTCACAGTTCCCGCTCTGTATTCCTACGTCGTTACGGCAATCACACCCGACGGCCGCGGCGTTTCGGCGCAATCGAATGCAATGGTCATTGCCGACTTCGGCGTGCCCTATAGCGAATCGTTCAACACGGCTGACGCAGCCGGACTTTTCACCATAATAGATAATAACAACGACGGCAAAACGTGGGACTACGACTCCGCAGGCCAGCGCATGCGCTACACCTATGGCGTGCAGTCTGCCGGCGACGATTGGCTGATTTCTCCGGGAATTCGCCTCGAAAAGGGCAAATCGTATGCTTTTGCGTTTAAGGTTAGTAAGGAGATGAACTCCTACACCGAAACGATGGAGGTGTACTACGGCGCATCGTCGGACGTTGCTTCGATGACAAAAATCGCTGACATCACCGACATCACCGAGGAACAACAACATATGTCGTATCTCGTGCCGGCACTTGCCGACGGCGCTCACTATTTCGCATTCAAGGCAACGAGCCCGGCAAACCAATATCGTCTGTATGTCGACGATATCAACGTCGTCGAAGAAGGTTATGCCAACGTACCGGCAACCATTAACGATTTGAAAGTAGTAGCCGGCGCACAGGGTGCAAATGAAGCAACCGTGACGTTCACGGCACCCTCGACAACTCTCGAAGGTTCTGCACTTGAGTCGCTCTCGCGCATCGAAATCTATCGCAACAACAGCGACGTGCCTGTCAAGACAATCGAGTCGCCCGCTTGCGGCTCCGCACAGTCGTGGACCGACACATCGGTTAAAACCGGTGCGTATGAATATAAGGTAATATCCTACAACGAAGCCGGTGCGAGCGCAGCTGCCACGGCATCGGTCTATGTCGGCATCGACGTGCCCGTAAAGGTTACCGATTTGACGTTGGCATTTGTCGACGGCAAGCCGAAACTCACGTGGAAGGCTCCGGCGGCAGGCATTAACGGCGGAAATCTTGCCGGATTGGTTTCTTACGACGTAGTCCGCGTGGCTAACGACGTGCAAACCACGGTAGCTACAGCTTTGGAGGCTACGGAATTTGTCGACGATTGGACGGTCGACACGCAAGCATATCTCTACTATGCCGTTGTGGCAAAAACCTCGGCGGGAAGCAGCGATGCTGCCTATACTAAGGGCATTGTCGTCGGCGACCCGTATTCGGCGCCTTTCGCCGAGTCGTTTGCCGGCGGCGTTGCTCAAAACGCGCCATGGTCGGTGGCTCAAGTCTATGGCAACAACGGTAACTGGCGAATCCTCGCCTCCGGCGAATATCCCTACACTCAGCCTCAAGACGCCGACGGCGGTTTGGCTTCGTTCAACGGCTTCAATGCGCAAGTCGGTAACGTCACTCGCCTGATTTCGCCGATGATTAAGATTGACCATCTCCGTAGCCCGAAATTGTCGTTCTGGATGTATCACTTCAACGGCAACGACGGTTGGCATCCCGACGAGGAAGGTCCCGACTACGTCAAAGACCAACTCGTTGTCGAGGTGTCGGTCGATGGCGGCGATTATCAAGAACTTCGCGACGGCGTGATTGACCTATATGCTCCCAAAAACGGTTGGACGGAGCACGTCATTTCGCTCGAAAAATTTACCGACAGCAACTATATCAACATCGCTTTCAAAGGCGTTTCGGGTTGGTGCTATAACATCCAAATCGACAATATCAACGTCTTTGCCGACTATGTTACGGAAGTATCGGCGGTGTCGCTCACCGGTCCGTCGGCGCTCAAAATCGGCGAAGAAGGCAAGTTTGTGGCTACTGTTGCCAACAACGGAAGTGCAAACCTCAACAACGTGGCTGTCCGCTTGAAGAAGAATGGCGTGATTGTCGCTTCGAAGATGCTTCGTTCGCTCGACTCGAAGGCGCAAACCGAGGTAGAACTCATTGCGGCGGCAACGCCTGCCGATGCCGGTAAGACGGTAGAATATGTTGCCGAAGTGTTTGTTGTCGGCGACGAAAATACACTCAACAACGTGTCGAAACCCGTCAGCGTTACTACCGATTCAAACGAATTGCCCGTAGTGACCGACTTGGCGGCTACTGCCGACGATGTCGAAACAGGTAAGGCTGTAGCGCTTACGTGGAGCAAGCCCGCCGATGCCGTGATTTTCGACGGCGTGGCAGCCGTGGCTGACGATTGTGAGTCGTACGAGCCGTTCAGCGTATATGGCTTCGGCAACTACATCGTGGTCGACGGCGACGGCAAAAACACCTATTCGGTGACCGACGGCTCGACCTACGCCAACAAGACGACGCCTAAAGCATTTATGGTGTTCAATCCTTCGCAAATCAGCATCCCCGACTACAAAATGTCGCGCTATCAGCCGCATTCCGGCAACCAATATCTTGCGGCGTTCTCAGCGTCGACGGGTGTCAGCGACGACTGGTTGATTGCTCCCGTGCCCGAGGGCGTTACCTCGTTCTCGTTTATGGCTCGCGCTTCGCAAACACGTTACGGCAATGAAGATTTCGTCGTGAAATATTCTACCGACGGCACTTCGTCGGCCGACTTCGTGACAATCTCCACCGAGAGCGTTGCCGACGAGTGGACCCGCTTTGCTTATACAATCCCCGAAGGCGCAAAATACGTCGCTATCAATTACGTTTCGGAAGACAAGTTTATGTTTATGGTCGATGATATACTCCTCGGCGAACCCGCTCCCGAATATGCGCTCAAAGGCTACAACGTGTATCGCAACGACGTTCGCATCAATGCCGAGCCGCTT